>JABLXG010000010.1 GCA_013178165.1 Anaerolineae bacterium | reverse complement strand
GGGTAGTGTATCTTTCGCGGTTGAAATTCAGATGCCGGTTGAAGGTTGCCCATCTACGCACCAAATCGCATGTGTATTTTCTCTCAAAATGACACGCGACTTCATTCTGTTGCAGGAACATGAAAACCATTCCACGAATTTCAACCGAAAAGGATACAGTACCAAAAAGTGCAGTTGCGCTCTCCCCGGCGGGCGGTAAAATCGCACCGCAACAGACTGTTGCGGTAGAGGATTTCCTGCCGTCCTTGCATCGCATCGCGCCAGCATCGCAAAAAGGAGAGGGGTTGATGATCCGGTCCCCTGAAGAACTGAAGCCCGTCCTGGAGGCCCTGCGCGCCGATTTGCTGGAGAACGTGGAGAGCCTGAAGGATACCCTGGCTCTGGATGGCACCGGATATACCAACCACCAGGCCGACGACGCCACCCAGGCCTTTGACCAGGCCAAGGACCTGGCCATACGCACCAGCAGCGAGAAGCGCCTGCAACTGGTAGAGGACGCCCTGGCCAAGTTCGAGGCTGGCACCTACGGCCACTGTGACAACTGCGGTCAGGAGATCGACCTGGCTCGTCTGGAAGCGATCCCGTATACACCGCTGTGTATGGCCTGTGCTGAAGCCCGCGACTACCTCCGGCGCTAGCCGCCGTCACGACCAAAGGATGCCGTTATGCGCTGGACCAGATGGCTGTTTCTGATCGGGGTTGCCCTTGCTGTGATCGCCCTTGATCAGATCAGCAAAGCGCTTGTCGCCGCTAACCTCGGCCTGTATGAGCAGTGGGCGCCGGTGGAGGCACTGCGTCCCTATTTTACCTTTACGTATGTGCAGAACACGGGGGCGGCCTTCGGTATCCTGCCTGATGGCGGGCTGTTTTTTGCCCTGGTGGCCTTTGTCGTCGTGGGCATGATTCTGTACTTTTACCGCCAGATGCCCGACCAGGGCTGGCCGATCCGCCTGGCGCTGGGCCTCCAGCTTGGTGGGGCCACTGGCAACCTGATCGACCGTATCCGCCTGGGGTATGTAGTCGATTTCTTTGACTTCAAATTCTGGCCGGTCTTTAACGTGGCGGACGCTTCCATTGTCGTCGGCGTAGGCCTGCTGCTGGGCGTGCTGTGGTGGGTGGAGCGCCGCGCCAACGATCCGCAACCGCCGGTGCCCCCGGTCGAAGACGAACCCTCCCAGATCGCGCCGCACTGACGGCTGCTAACAGCTCCTCCGACCAATCTTCTGTGGACAGGAAAAATCGCCCCAGCGCCTGCAAATCCTGTTGACGAACGCATGTTCTAATGTTATCATGAATCAGAACATGTGTTCAAAAGGAGGACAGGGCTGTGGCGACAACGACCTTCGAACTCAACTTGGCGCTGGTGGAGCGTTTCCGTCACTGGCGGCGGCAGGTCACCGCGCGTGGCCTGTGGCTGGGGTTGATCCTGCTGGCCGCACTGATCGCCTTTGAGGTATTCAACTTTGCCACGACCGAATACGCCCTGGCGTCCCTGCTCGGCGAGCGCGACGCCCTGGGGATCGCCACCTGGGCGCGCATCCTGGCCGTGGCCTTCTGCGCCATCGATTTTGCCGGATTGGCGCGCCTGTTCACGCCGGAGACCGGGCGTAAGGAGCCAAAGGAAGTCTGGCTGTTGACCGGAGCCTGGTTGCTGGGCGCCGGGATGAACGCTGTGATGACCTGGTGGGCGGTCGTCACGGCTTTCTCCGCCAACCCGCGCCTGGGCAATGAGCTGTTCAGCCGCGCCGATATGCTGGTCTATGGCCCGCCGTTCATCGCTGGCCTGACCTGGCTGACCCGTGTTCTGATCATCGGCACCTTTGCCTTTGCCGGGGATCACCTGTTCAGCACGTCTCATCAGGCCGGGCGGCTGGTGGAAAGCGCGGCGCGGCCACTTGGCGGCGGGGGCCGGACGAGCTTCAGCCCGGCGGAACCGCGCGCGGTGCCCGGCGGGACGGCCCGCAGCCTGCCGGAACGGAGCACGGCCCTGGGCGCCTCCGCCTACACCGACTCCGGTTCGCGCCGCCACTATGAGGCCCAGCGTAGCTTCTTTGGCAGCGGTGTGGGGGGTGGCGCATATGGCGGCAACCATGCCACCGCCAGTGCTGGCGGCACGGTCGACCGGCCTGTTGCCAGTGGCTCTCCGGTCGACCGTCCCGCCGGGCCAGTAGCCCGGAACAGCGAACCGCCTTCCATGCCGTCCGTCAGCCCGGCTACGCCGCGCGTGGAAGCCGCCCGACCTGTTCCCACCGAACCGACTTCCAGCAGCGGGCCGCTGGCAGGCAGCGGGTCGCTGGCAGGCAGCGGGTCGCTGGCAAGCAGCGGGCCGCGCTGGACAACCAGCCGATCGGAGAGCGCCGCTTCGCCACGCACCGCCCGCCCGGACGCCTTCAACGGCCCCTCGAGCCGGGCCAGCACGACGCGCACGATTGGCCCGGCCTCAAGCGCGCCCGCCCGGCCCATCGAAAATCGTCCGGAGCCAGCATCAGCGGAGCCGGTCTCGATGGAACTGGAGTATGTCGACCTGGATTGACTGCCTGCCACAGCCTGTCTGTTGCACCTGCGCCGGGTCTCCCCCCCGGCGCATTTGTTTTGTGTGGAAGCAGGAGGTGGGGAATGGGGAGCAGGCAGTGCGTGGAAGGTCTCCTGGCCTCCTGCCTCTTCTTTCCCGGCCTCGTTTCTGGCTACGCCCGTCCGGACGGGCTACAATACGCCTCCGGGTGACCCGCCAGCCTGCGCCCCCGGAGCGCGCTATGACCGACGAATTCGCTACCGTTTTTGACTGGAATGACCCGGCTCTGATGACCGTCTTCGATGAAGCGCCGTTGTGGTCGGCCATCTTTGGGCAGGTGCTGCTGGAGCGCGTCCCGCTGGCCCCTGGCCTGACCGTTCTCGATCTGGCCTGCGGCGCGGGCTTCCCGCTGCTGGACCTGGCCCAGCGCCTGGGGCAGGCTTGCCACGCCTACGGGCTGGACAGCTGGCTGAACGGCCTGCGGCGCTCCCGCTTCAAGCAGGTCGCCCTGGGCCTCAAGCATGTGGCGCTGATCGGCGGAGATGGCGCAGCCATGCCTTTCGCCCCCGCCACATTCGACCTGATCGTTTCCAACTTGGGGATCAATAACTTTGCTGACGTGCGCGGCGTGTTGCGAGAATGCACCCGTGTCCTGCGACCGGGCGGGCGGCTGGCCCTGACCACCAATCTGCGCGGGCACATGAGCGAGTTCTACACGGTGTATGCGGACGTGTTACAGGAAGCCGGACGCGCTGATCTGCTGCCCGCCCTGGAGGCGCACACCGCGGGCCGGACGACGGTCGCTGCTGCCTGCGCCCTGCTGGAAGAAGCGGGACTGGGCGTGACCGATATTTACGAGCAGACGTTCAGCCTGCGTTATGTCAATGGCAGCGCCCTGCTGCGCCACAGTTTCATCCGCATGGCCTTTCTGGAGGGCTGGCGAGAGTTTTTGCCGCCGGAGGAAGCCGTGGCGATCCTGCGGCGGCTGGAAGCGGCGCTCAACCGCCTGGCCGCCCGCGAGGGTGAGTTGCGGCTGACCATCCCGCTGGCCTATCTGGAGAGTGTCAAAAGGTAAATGGGGAGCCGGTTGAGGGGCGCGGAACCACCTGCCTCGATCCGCCAGACCCGTGAAGCTGCAAGGGAGCGTGTATGACGCTAAACGACTTCATCGAAGCCGAAGAGCCGGATTACGAATTCGTGGCGGAAGCCATCGGCGAGCGGCTCGACCGCCTGATCGCCGAGCAAGTGCCCGATCTTTCCCGCACGCGCATCCAGACCCTGATCAAAGAGGGCCGGGTGACGGTCAACAGCGGGCCGAGCAAGCCTGCTTACCGCATCGAGGGTGGCGAGCGAATCGCCATCTTTTTGCCCCCGGCGGTGACCAGCGCTGTGCTGCCGGAGCCGATCCCGCTTGACGTACTCTACGAAGACGCTGACCTGATCGCGATCAACAAGCCAGCCGGTATGGTCGTTCACCCTGCCTACGGCCACGACTCCGGCACGCTGGTCAACGCCGTGCTGTACCGCTGGCCGGAACTGCGCGAGGTCGGCGATGAGTACCGCGCCGGGATTGTCCACCGCCTGGACAAAGACACTTCCGGCGTGATTGTGATCGCCCGCACGCCCCGCGCCCACCGCGCCCTGGCCGAGCAGTTCGCAGCGCGCTCCATCGAGAAGAAATACCTGGCCCTGGTCGAAGGGTTGCCGGATAGCGCCAGCGGGCGGATCGAAGCACCCATCGGACGTGACCCGCAGCAGCGCAAACGGATGGCCGCCGTCCGTGGTGGTCGCGAGGCTGTGACCGAGTTCCGGGTACTGGAATATTACGCTGAGCACGCCTTACTGGAAGTACACATCCACACCGGGCGGACGCACCAGATTCGCGTTCACCTGGCTTTTATTGGCCATCCGGTGGTCGGTGATACCGTCTATGGTTACCGCAAGCAACGGATCAAGCTCCAGCGGCACTTCCTGCACGCGGCGGAGATGACCGTCCGCTCGCCCTCTACCGGCCAGCCGCTAACCTTCCGCGCGCCGCTGCCTGCTGACCTGCAAGACATCCTGGACAACCTTCCACGCTAGGAAACAGCAAAAACAGCGCCCCGCTCAAGATGTTCACCCCTTAGCCAGCGCCGCCCGGCAAAAGGCCGCCGCCTGAGCCAGTACAGCCTCGACGCGGCTCGGATCATCGGCTTCTAGCGTCTTCGGGTTCAGTTCCAGCACGATCTGGCCGTCAAAGCCTGTCTTGGCCAGGTGAGCCAGAAATCCGCCCAGGTCCAGCTCACCCGCCTGCGGCGGCAGGTGCTGCGCGCCAGCACGGTAGTTGCTCAGATGGATGTGGCGGACGCGCCCGTCGGCGGCGCGGTACGCTTCCAGCGGAGCCACACCATGTGTGGCCCAGTGCGTGGTATCCAGCGTCAGGTAGGGATGCACACGCGGCCAGTCTTCCAGCGTGTTCCACCACGTCAGGCGGCGCTGATCAAAGCCGGGCAGCAGGCGCTGCAGGGTGGGGCTTTTGGCTGGCAGATTTTCCACGCAAATGCGGACATCCGTTTCCGCCTGAAAGCAGGCCAGGCCGCCGCTGGCTATCCAGTCCCGGAGCGGTCGGCTGGCCGGGAGCCAGGGCAGCAATGTCCGCCGCCCGCCGCCGATCACCATGATGTAACCCACGCGATCAGGCAGATGGATCACGACATGCGCCGCGCCGATCACCTCCGCCAGGCGCACCGTCTGCCGGATAGACTCAACCGGGTCAGCCGGCCAGCCGGGGAGGACGTGCCCGATGAATGGCGCATGCAGGCTGCGGATAGGCAGACCGTAGGCATCAATCAGCCGCTGCAGATTTTCTGGCTGGCGTGTGTCGTAGCGCTCGTCGATCAGCACTTCAACGCCGTCAAAGCCGTGCACTGCCGCCAGCGCAAAGCAGCGATCCAGGCTGTAGAGATACAGCGAGCCGCTGGAAAAGGTCAGCGCGGGCATGCTCATCGCCAGTGTCCCTAGCTACCAGCGTGGAAGAAGTCCACCGTGCGGGCCAGACCGTCCTGGAAGGACACCTGTGGCGTATAGCCCAGGAGCTGGCGGGCGCGGGAGATATCCGCCCGCGAATGCTTGATGTCGCCGGGGCGCGGGGCAGCGTGGAGCGGGCGGATGTTCGTCCCCAGGATTGCATTGATCGCCTCGACCAGTTCCAGCAGGGAGATGCTTTCCCCGCAGGCCAGGTTGATCACCTGCCCGGCGGCGTCCGGGGCAGTGCAGGCCAGCAGGTTGCCATGCACCACATTGGCCACAAAGGTGAAGTCGCGGCTCTGCAGGCCATCGCCAAAGATCGTCGGCTGGCGGCCCTGCAGCATAGCCGTGATAAACAGCGGGATGACCGCTGCGTACTGGCTGGTGGGGTCCTGGCGCGGGCCAAACACATTGAAGTAGCGCAGGGCAACCGTCTCCAGCCCGTACACGTGGTAGAAGGCCTGGCAGTAGTATTCCCCGGCCAGCTTGGCGGCGGCGTACGGGGAAAGCGGTTGCGGCAGCATATCTTCCCGCTTGTACTCGCCCGCGATCTCGCCGTAGGCGGAAGAAGACGCAGCGTATACCACGCGGCGGACCCCCGCCCGCCGCGCTGCGTCCAGCACGTTGATCGTGCCGGTGACATTGGCGTTGTGGGTGCCCAGCGGGTCGTCGACGCTGCGCGGTACGGACGGGATCGCCGCCTGATGCAGGACATAATCAACCCCGCGAAACGGCTCGTCCAGCGCCGGGCGATCGGTGATGTCGACCTCGTAGAAGGTGATATGCTCCCGGAAGGGGGCCAGATTCTCCGGGCGTCCGGTGGCGAAGTTATCGATCACCCGCACGGTTTGACCGGCGGCAACCAGCGCCTCGACGAGATGCGATCCAATAAACCCTGCCCCGCCTGTCACCAGGTACGTCGCGCTCATAGCTTGCCCGCCCTCCGCTGTCGAATCCGGAACGTTTCCAGCCCGATAAATGCCGCCAACGCCACAACCAGCGTCACGCCAACCAGGATCAGCGCCATCTCTGGCGTCGAACGACTGACGAGGATGGCGTCGATCCCCAGGATCAAACAGACGCCGTACAGGATCAGCACGGCGCGGCGGGTGGTCAGACCCATCTGCACCAGCCGGTGCGAGGTATGATCTTTGCCTGCCTGGGCCGGGGAACGCCCCTCCCGTAGACGGGTGAAGACTACCAGCGTGATATCGAAGATCGGTAGTCCCAGCACCAGCACCGGCACTGACCAGGTGGCGATACTGGGCGGGGTGTTAAAGCGCAGCTTGATCGCCAGGATGGCCAGCACGAATCCCAGCACCTGGCTGCCCATGTCGCCCATGAAGATACTGGCCGGGTTGAAGTTGAAGATCAGGAAACCCAGCGCCGCCCCCGTGATCGCCGCCGCCAGGCTGGAAACCAGTCCCTGCCCTTCGCCTGCCGACAGGATGAAGAAAAAGGCCGCCGCGATGCCGGTCAGGCCGGCGGCCAGGCCATCCATGTTGTCCAGGAAGTTCAGGGCGTTGGTCAGGGCCACAATCCAGATCAGCGTCAGGGCGGAGTCGACGACGGGGATGCGGAACAGAGTGATGCGAATCCCGGCCAGGATCACGACCAGCGCGGCCACCACCTGCGCCAGCAATTTGGCGCGAAAACCCATGCCCTGCCGGTCATCGATCAGACCGATCAGAGCCATCCAGGACGCGCCTGCGCCGATGGCCAGCGTTTCCACCAGGTAGGCGCGTGGACTGAAGAACAACAGCGCCAGGACCATCCCGGCGTAGATCGCCAGCCCGCCCAGCAGCGGCGTGGCGGTAGTATGCACCTTGCGCCCGCTGGGCTGATCAATCACGTTAAAGCGCCAGGCAAGCCGCCGCGCCAGCGGCGTCAGCAGCAGCGCCCCTACAAAACCAGCCACCATAATCGGGACGAATTGCATAAGCTTCGCACCCTTCTCATGCCTGATAGGAAGTTTGCGCCCCGTCCTGCCCCGCGGCGGCCAGTATACCCCGCCGATCAAGAGCGCTTCAACGGCGACGCTACAGTGCTTCCCTGACGACCGCCTGACGGGACTGACGCGGATCCGGCAGGCGCAGGATCAACACGACTGCCAGCACGCCCAGCCCTCCCGCCGTCGCAAAAAGCGCTTCGTATGAAAGTGTCTGGATGATCACACCGCCGATCAGCGGCGCCACCAGGGCTACCATCCCCAGCGTGTTGGCCAGACCGCTGTAGATCGGTCGGTAGCCTTCCGGCGCATACTCCACCACCCAGTTGAGGAAACCCGGCACGAAGGCTGTGTTGATCACCGCAACGGTGATCCAGGCCAGGTGAAGGCCGGTTGGCCCCAGGAACCGGGCGCTGAGCACCAGCAACGGCCCGCTCATGGCGGCGAACCCGGCCAGGATCATCACCCGGCGCGGGCCATAGCGGAAGTTGATCCGGCCCAGCAGAAACGCCGCGGCAATGCTGGTCGTTGTCGTCAGCAGAATCTGATCGCTCAGGGCGATGGCGCTGGCCTGCCCCAGCACCTCAGTAGCGAAGACGATATAGAACGGCAGACCGGCGTTGCCCAGATCGAAGACGAATCGCGTCAGCAGGTAGCGCCGGAAGCCATGATCCTGCTGCAGGCTGCGCCACACAAAAGCGCGATATTGCCGCAGCGACGGCGAATCCGCCGGGGGCGGGGAGTGGCCCTCCCGCACCAGCACATAAGCAGAGATACCCAGCACCAGCAGCACCGACGAGATCGCCAGTAACAGGGCGTAGTTGGCAGGGAAGAGCGGCCCCGCTGGCCCCAGTACATGGCGCACCAGCGGCGTTACCAGCACCGCGACCAGAACGCCACCCAGCGCCTGCGACAGGCTGATCATCCAGCTCCGCTGGGAGACACTCAGGCTGCTGCCGAGCACATCCATCCAGGCTACCGCCGACATGCCATCGCAAAAGCCGAGCATAGCCAGGCCGCTCAGCAGCAACAGAATCAGCACATCAGGATGATCTGGCCCGACGGCCACCATCAACCCGGCGGCTACCAGCAGGTACGTGCGGCCCGGAATGGCTGGCAGGACGATGTAACGCTTCTTGTGCGGGACACGGTTGATCCACGCGGCGAAGAACATCTGCGGTACCAGCCAGAAGGCGCGGAAGATCAGACCGGCTAACCCGGCCAGCACCGGACCGCCGCCAAGCTGGGTGACAAAGTCAGGGGGCAATACGCCGGGGTTGAGAATCGCCAGCGCCATGGCAAACAGCACATAGTCGGCGATGAAGCCGACCATGCTGCGACGCTGCACCGCCAGCGGCAACTCCTCAACCGCTGCCGGCGCCGCCAGAACCTCTGCCTGTGTTCCCACATTTCCCCCCTTGCGCCGCCTCAGCCCGCCCCGCGCCTAGAACAGCCGGAGTTGCACGGGCGGCTGGTCGTTCTCCTCGTTGTCATCGGCGGCTCCGGCGGTATTCATCAGAGCGATCACCCGCTTGATATCCGCTTCCATCTCTGGCTGCATGGCCGGGTTGCGCAGGGCAGCGGCGGGATGGTACATGGGGAAGTACAGGCGGCCATCCTTACGGCGGCCCTGGCCGTGAATCTGGGTGATGCGTGCGCCGGGGAAGTAGCGGGCCATGCTGAAGCGTCCCAGCGTGATGATCACCTCCGGATTGATCACCGCGATCTGGCGGTCCAGATAATCCTGGCAGGCGGCCAGTTCTTCCGGCAGGGGATCGCGGTTTTCTGGTGGGCGGCACTTGACCACATTGGCGATGAAGACGTCTTCGCGGCGCAGCCCGACCGTCGCCAGCAGCTGGTTGAGGTATTGCCCGCTGCGCCCGACAAAGGGCAGACCCTGCTGATCTTCATGGAAGCCCGGTGCTTCCCCGATGAACATGATCTTTGCGTCGGCTGGCCCGGCGCCAGGGACCGTCCGGCTGCGGCTGTGACACAGTGCGCACTTCCGGCACGCCGCGATCTCTCTGGCAATGGCGGCCAGTTGTGCCTGTTTTTCCTGTTTGCTCTGAGCGTCCATATGCACCCCTCAGGAAATCTCCCGGCCTGCCGTCTGAAGGCCTTGGCTGGCATCGATTATGCGCGATTCCGCCTGCTCAGGCGACTGTCCGGCGGCCCGATCTTGCCCGTTGCCCGGTCGCTGGTGAAGGCATCCAGAAAGGCCAGCCGGGCCGCCAGAGCCTCCCAGCGCTCCGCCAGGAAGACCCGGTAGCGGTGATCGATCGGGTCGACCCGCATGTCCAGCGCATCCTCCATGTTGTCGCGGTAGTAGTGTGGCTTGACGCCTACCTGTACGAAGCCGTACTTGCGGTACAGGCTGATGGCTGCCGTGTTGCTAACGCGCACTTCCAGCGAAATCTGCCCTGCATCCAGATTCAGGCTGCGCCGGATCATCCCGGCCAACAGCAATTCGCCCAGCCCCTGGCGGCGGTAGGCGGGATGAGAGGCAATCGTGCTGATGTGCGCTTCCCCCTGATTGAGCCAGAAGCCACCGTAACCCAGCACAATACGGTGAGGGGACTCATGGTCGCGGCCCATCAGCCGGTCCAGCAGGCGGGTCAGGCCGGTCGGCTCGTGGTCGGCCAGCGATGGCTCATAGCGGCAAACCACCACCATCGTGCTGTAGCTATTCTGCCCGATTTCATAGCGGTACACACTGGCCGACCAGGGCATAGGGAAGGATTGGCGGTCAATGACCACCACCTGCGGGATGTCCTCATAGCGCATCTTACGCAGGACATAGCGGGGCGCGTGATTCACGGGTGGGGCACTCCAGGCTGGTGCAGATAGATCGGCACGAGTGTATCGGGGTTGTCGATCTCGTTGCGCCACAGCCGTTGCCAGGCCCGATCGGCCAGGTACGCGGCTCGCCGCAGACGCGCCGCCGCCGGGGCCAGCGTCAGCGCCTGCCCGCCAGCCGCTGCCGCGACGACTTTCTGGACAGCAGCGGCGTTAATCTCGCCACTGAGGAGCGCTGGCGTCTGGCCTAGCTGACCGAGCAGCGCCTCCCAGTCCATAATGGCTGGCTCCTCCAGCGGCTCCCAGGCATTCACTGCCCAGCTAAAGCGTTGCACACAGATGCGCCCCCGCCCGACTTCCAGGACTGCAACCAATTCACCATCAAAGCGGGGCTGGGCGGCGGCCAGAATCTCCAGCGTAGGGACGCCGATCAGCGGGATCTGGCAGGCCGTGGCCAGCCCCTTGGCCAGTCCCAGCCCGATCCGCAGGCCGGTGAACGAGCCGGGGCCGAGCGCCACCGCGACCGCCTTGAGCCGGGCAGGAGTCAGCCCGGCGCGGCCCAGCATCCCCTGCACAGCCGGAGCCAGCTCCACGGTGTGATGGTTGGCGGTCTCCCAGGACGCTTCGGCCAGTACACGGTCGCCGTCATGCAACGCCAGGCTGATCACACGGGTGGCGGTATCAATTGCCAGTAACATCGTACACTATCTCGATTCTCACATACCCCTTACGCGCCAAAGGTGCGACGGCGGAAGATTTCCAGGAGTTCTTCGTAGGACTTGCCCAGCGCCTCAAAAAAGATCTGGCGGCGCTCGGAATCTAGGAAATTGAAGGTGATGTTAAGCCGCTCCGCTGGCAGCAGGTCCGCCACGCGCTCCGGCCATTCGATCAGCACTGGGTGGCGGTCGGCCAGTAGCTCGTCCAGGCCGAACGTCAACGCATCCTCCGGCCCGGCCAGGCGGTAGGCGTCCACATGGATCAGGCGCAGATCGTCGGCCTGGCGGGTATGCTCGTGTACCAGGACAAAGGTTGGGCTGGTCACGCCGGGAATCGCGCCCCAGCCGCGCCCCACCCCGCGGGCGAAGGCGGTCTTGCCTGCACCCAGCGTCCCGTACAGGCAGAGGATATCCCCCGATCGGAGCATTTCCCCCAAGCGCTGGCCCAGACGGATGGTTTGTTCGGCATTATGGCTGATGAATTCGAGCGTTCCAGGCTTCAGAATTGGCACGACAGTGTCGTCCTGCATCAAATCGGAATCAGTCGGCAGCCGGCATCAGGGCAACATTATACCGATTCCTACCCTGCCGGATAGGGTAATTCTCGCCGGGCACTGCCTGCAGCTTCCGCAAAAGCATTTACCCCCGTGGAGAGCATACGGCACTCCTGCGGCATGGTGGCCGGAGCTGCCAACTACAATTACAATGACATTGCTACAAAGAGGGCGCTCGATCTGGCAAAGAGCAGGTGAATTCGCCATCTTGCCGCAAAATGGGGAAAGTTGTCACAGTTCTGAGGCTTTGCCACAGGGCATGTCGTCGTTTACCTTAAGTGAGCGTGTGCCAGCAAAAGGTCAGTCACCATGAAGAGACTAGTCAAGACTTTGATCCCCAGACCTGTACGGCACATGGTGCGCCGTGCAGAGCGGGCCATGCGACATCAATTTTACCGCACAGCATTCCGGGCACTCCGCTTTGCGCCGGGCGGCCACAGCGATGTGATTACCACTTTGCTGGAAGTCCAGCCGCTGACACCGGAACTGGTAATTCAAGGCTATGCCTTAGGATGTTTCCCTTCACCTCTGCATACCGGCCCGATGCGCTGGCACGACCCGGACCCACGAGCTATCCTACCGCTGGAAGCTGTTCATATTCCCAAACGGATGCGCTCCTACCTGAACAACAACCAGTTCAGTATTCGCTTCGATACCGACTTCGATGGCGTTCAGGAAGGCTGTGCAACGCCGGGGCCAGAGCGAGAGACAACGTTCATCACCCCGGAATTGAAGCGCGTTTTTGCCGAGCTGCACCGGCTCGGATTCGCACACAGCGTCGAGGCTTACGAGAATGACCAGCTGGTTGGTGGGCTGTTCGGGGTCTCCCTGGGCGGCTATTTCTCCGTCAGTAGCATGTTTCACACCAGCGACAACGCCAGCAAGATCGCTCTGCTCACCCTGGTCGAAACCCTCCGCCGCGAGAAATTCGAGTTACTGGATGTCTGGTGGATGCAACCCCACTTTGAGCAGTTAGGAGCGAAAGAAATCCCGCGTGACGAGTTCAAATGCCGCCTGGCGCGCGCCCTGATTGCACCAACATACTTCCGGCTTCCGGAGGAGCCAATCAGGGTGGACTACCGCCAGTATCAGTGAACCCTTTGCAACGACTCCAGAAGGATCATGAAAAACTTGGTGGCCCATCCAGAGGGGCGAAGGTTGCTGACGTAACCAGTGCCCTGGCCTGGAGGCGTTTGAATTCGTCGCGGGGAATGTACGCGCCGCCGAACTGCTCAAGATGCCTGGAACCCCACCAAGCATCATGCAGCACAAAGCCGCCCTGCTCAAGGATCATCAGCAAATAGACAAAGGCCACTTTACCTGCGTTGCGCACAACATGAAACTGGCTTTCTCCAGCAAAATAACCGCCCAGAGCCACCCCATAGACGCCGCCGACCAGCTCACCATTCTGATAGGCTTCCACACTGTGGGCGATTCCCATCTCCTGAAGTTGAGCATAGACCTCAATACGTTCTGGGACAATCCAGGAGTCTTCACGGCCCGGCGCCGGGGTGGCGCAACCCATCATCACACCCGGCAGATCGTGATCAACTCTGATCTCAAATCGATTCTGGCGGATGATACGTTGTAGTTCTTTTTCAACATGATAGCCGTGAATGGGCAGGACGCCGCGTGGGTCAGGATCATGCCAGCGTGTCACACCAGAGGTATGGATAGCCGAGGGAAACATACCCTGCATATATCCCCTAATCACCTTGATTGCTAGTTAGCGTTGGTCAAGGCCAAGGCGATGAGCGAGGCCAAGACCTTCAGGGCAACACCAGCATTGGTACGAGCATGAAGGCGTTGCAGACCCATCTTCTCCAACTGGCTATTGACCGTCTCGATCATCGAGCGGTGTTGACGGATCAGGCGGGCATCTTCCTGGCTGTTGCCGCGCATGTTGCGGCGATAGGTGGGGATCAGACGCACACCACCATAGCAGTAGGCGATCAGTTCGTCTTTCTGGCTGACATAGCCTTTGTCGGCGACCACTTGGCTGCCCTCCGGCAAGGCCGCCAACAACTCCTGAATCGGGACCAACTCATCACACGCCGCTGGCAACAGCTCAAAAACGACGGGTACACCCGCAGCATCGCAGACCAAGTGCAATTGCCAACCGAAATAGTGCTCCTGTTTAGCCGCACAGTACCCGGCATACGCCGCCCCCTGCACCTTGCGGCAGCGTTTGGCTCGCACGCGTTTGCAGATGGGGATGGGCAGCGTATCCACGATGAAGACCTTGCCCTTGGCCAACACTTCACCCATGATCCCGGCGACGTGCCACAGCCACTCCCTCAACGCGTGCAGCCGCCGGTTGAAGCGCGACACACTGAACGCACGCAGGTAGCCCAATTGGACCAGCAGATACAACGCACGTTCGTGATGATTTTGAAAGTACTTGGCCGCTACCACTGCCACTGTCAGGATTTCCGCTGCGCTCAGTTCCGCGCGCCCGTCGTCGCTATACCGCAGAGCGCACAACAGATCATCCAGCACGACATATACCGTTACAATGTAGGTGTCGTTCATGCTGCCTCCTCGTCCAGTGGTCGTTTCGCAACTACCATTCTAACGAGTGCAGCATGAACGTCTTCAACTAGCAATCAAGGTATCCCCTAATCACCAATTCTGGCGTGAAAGGCAGAGAATCATAGAGCACACATAGTGTCTCAGCCGGGCCATTGGCCCGCACTATCACCCCGATCAACATCCGGGCCAGCAGCTCTGTCGAGCGATTTTTGCTCCGCCGTAACATTTTCCACAGGCGGCGCGGGATATAACGCTTGATTCTGTCTTTAGCACCGGGGCGCTCCAGCGGAAGATATTCGGTTGTCATCAACCTGACCTCCGCAATCGAGACTCAGATGGCTATGGATACAGCATAGTCCAATCGCCTACCTGGCGAAAGTTCTGTCTGCAGTAAAATCAGAGCGAATAAATCTGATTTGTGGAAAACAGACGTACTGATCAGTAGCCGCGTAGCGTAGCGGTTTCACCGGCGCAACTACTGGAACAGACTTTTGTTTGAAAGGAAGCTCAGAATGTCAAAGCGTATGCGTGTTTTCGTGATGGGCCTGGCTATTGTGGCCCTGATCGCCGCTGTAGGCATAGCGGTTGCGGAAGGCCCGCGCAACTACCGCGCCCATCTCTCCGGCCCGGAGGGGATCGCTACCCTCGGCCAGGGCGAGGCGATCTTCCAGTTCAGCGCAGATGGGCAAACCCTCAGCTATCGCCTGATTGTCGCCAACATCGAAGATGTCACCATGGCCCATATCCATGTGGCGGCGGCGCCCGGTCAGGCTGGCCCGCCTGCTGTCTGGCTGTACCCGCCTCAGCCGCCGGCCCAGCTTATCCCTGGGCGTAGTCAGGGACCGCTGGGGGTGGGCACAGCAACCGCCGCCAACCTGGTCGGCCCGATTATGAGCGGTAAGACGCTGGCCGACCTGCGCCAGGCGATCGAGGAAGGCCGGGCCTACGTCAACGTGCATACCCTGGCTTATCCCGCTGGTGAGATTAACGGCGTCATCCGTTAACCGCCGTTATCCCTCCCCCTCCAACCAGCGAGCCACCCTTCCCCCTGGGTGGCTCGCTCGCACGATCGGGTCAGTGATCAGCAGTTACCCTTCGGGCGTGATCACCTCCTGCCCGCCCAGGTATGGCCGCAGCACTTCTGGAATGACCACCGAGCCGTCGGCCTGTTGGTTGTTCTCCAACAGGGCGATCACGATACGCGGCAGGGCCAGCCCAGAACCGTTGAGGGTGTGCACGAACTGCGGCCTACCGCCACTCGCCGGGCGATACTTGATGTTGGCCCGACGGGCCTGGAACGCCTCCGTGTTGGAGCAACTGGAGACTTCCAGCCATTCCTGGCTGCCCACCGCCCAGACCTCCACATCGTACTTTTTGCTGGCGCTGAAGCCCAGGTCACCGGTGCAAATTTCCAGGCGGCGGTAGGGCAGCCCCAGCAGACCACATAGCTCCTCCGCCGCTCCAACGATTCGCTCCAGTTCAGCGTAGCTCTCTTCCGGCGTGGTGAAGCTGTACTGCTCCACCTTCTCGAACTGGTGGACGCGCTTGATGCCGCGCACGTCGCGCCCGGCGCTCATCTTCTCCTTGCGAAAGCATGGTGTATGGGCGATGAAGCGCAGCGGCAGGGCGGTTTCCTCCAGGATTTCGTCGCGGTACATGTTGGTCACGCTGACTTCGGCAGTGGGCAGCATGTACAGATCGGCCTCTGGATCGTAGTAGACGACATCCCGGAACTTGGGGAATTGCCCCGCCCCGACCATGCATTCTTCTTTGACCATGAAGGGCGTATACAACTCCGTCCGCCCATGGGCGTGGTGATAGTCCAGCATCCAGTTGATCAGGGCGCGGTGGAACCGGGCGCCCATGCCAGCCAGGATGTAGAAGCGCGTCCCGGCCAGCTTCACACCACGCTCAAAGTCGATGATTCTCAGCGCCGGGCCGAGGTCCCAGTGGGCTTTTGGCTCAAAGTCGAACTCCGGGATCGCCCCGTGCAGCGGGTGCGGGACGTTGTCTGCATCGCTCAGGCCGACCGGCACGGACTCATGGGGCAGGTTAGGCAGCCACAGCATCAGGTCATCCAGCTCGGTTTCCACGGCGCGCACCTGTTCATCCAGTTCGGCGGCGCGGTTGCCCAGGCTGCCCAGCGCTTCCTGCAGTTGAGCGAAGGCGCTGTTCAGGTCAGCCGGCACAGGCAGAGCGGTGCTGCTCACCGGAGAGGCGAACAACGCCAGGGCACGGGCCGTATCGCCGCTGGCCAGCGCCGCCGCAATCTCCGCTGCTGTCGTGATCTTGGTCGCCTCATCGATCTGCCTGCTCCCCCGAAAAGGGCCGTAGGCTTTGTTGAGCCGGTTGCGATCGGCCTTGAGCGCCTCCACCTGTCCCAGCAGGGTACGGCGTTGCTGATCAAGACTCAGGACGCGGTCCACGCGGGCCAGGGCTTCGGGGTCGTTGAGCTTTTCGATCTGGGCCTTGACCCACTCCGGACGTTCGCGAATGAGGGTGATGTCTAGCATAGGCAAGCTCTCCAATCAGGATCGGTGTTGATGAAGGAACACAGTTGCCGGGTGTTCTGGCCCCCGACCCCGTTGAAACCGGGCCAGTATACCGTGATCAGGCATTCCAAGTTCATCAGGTCATCCGCTGCGGGTTCCGCTCGCGGGCATCAGTGACGCGGCACAGGCGCGGGGCGGTAGGGTGCCGTTCGGTTTTGACGTCCCCGGCCATACCACCCCATTGCCGTCTTTGCCGCTGACCGTGCTTCCAGCTTATCGCAGGAGTGTGTATTCAACAATGTTGACCGGATGTCAGCAAGACAGAGAGCGGGAAGCCGGGCAGGGATGCAGCATGCTGCGCCCGACCAGAAGGCCGGCTCATTGCCCGCTGCCTGTTCCCTGCTCACCTTTCTCTTTCAGCGGAACGCACCGCACCGCCCTGTGCTAACCCTGGCGGCGGTCCGCGGGTGGTATAATCAGGGCCGGGCGGGTCATCGGTCCCGTACCTGTTACCGGTTCTCCGCGGCGGCGCGATTACAGACGCCGGGCGCAAGGGAATGTTATGGCCACCGAATCTCTTGAGGCACGGCGCGACTCCGTTCGCCGCGCTTATGCCACCGACGAAAAGCTGGAAGTGCGTCGCCGCACGCATGATCAGTATACCGTGCCCCGGATTGACTTCGCGCAGTGGGTGCTGGATTGCACCGCCTGGCGCGGCGACGAGCGCGTGCTCGACCTGGGGGCGGGGACGGGCGGCTATTTCGCCCCTGTTCAGGCACGCATCCCGGCGGGACAGCTGGTCGCAGGGGATCTGTCGCCGGGCATGATCCGCCGCCAGCAGGCCGAAATCGCTTCTCGCGGGGTGCTGCTGGTCAACCTGGATGCGCAGGCGTTGCCTTTTCCAGCGGCGAGCTTTGACGTGGTGCTGGCCAACCACGTGCTCTACCACGTGGCCGACCCCGACGCTGCTTTAAGGGAGATCCGGCGCGTGCTGAAGCCGGAAGGGCAGCTCCTGGCTGCGACCAATAGCACGCACAATATGCCGGAGCTTGACACGCTCTGCCGCCGCGCCCTGCTGCTCCTGACGGACTTCACCAGCGATGCAGGCGTGCTGGCAGGCGCTCCGGACAACTTCTCGCTGGAAAGCGGCCAGCGACTTCTGAGCCGCTATTTCTATGCCGTGGCCCGCTATGACCTGCCTTCGATGCTGGTGTTCCCGGAGCCAGAGCCGGTGCTGGCGTACCTGGAGAGCATGCGCGACCTGCAGGAGCCGTTGTTGCCGGAGGGCATTGCCTGGGACGATTTCATGGGCGTGATGCGCGAGCAGGTTACCCGCCTGATCGCCCATACGGGCAAGATGACTGTTCACAAGCTATCCGGCGCGCTGGTGGCAACGCAGGAAGGCGGCTTCATCAGCGAATATATGCATTTGCTGCGGGCGAGGAATCCGGCATAAGAGGCGGATCTGCCGGGGAACCGCGGACGATCAGGCGATACAGGGAGCGACCATGCGAATAGTGTGGCTGTTGATCAGCGCGGCGCTGGGCTGGTGGGCACTGCGGCCTGCCGCACGCCAGCCCGTCGTGACGTTGCGGGGCCGCACTGTGATCATCAGCGGCGAGGATTCCGCCATCCGGCGGGCCATTGCCGCTGCTTTCGCTGCCAGGGGGGCGCGGGTATTTGTCGCCGAACCGGATGCGCCGCCGGAGCAGGTGGTGCGGGATGCGCTGGCGCGCTTCCGACGGCTGGATGCGCTGGTCAACATCGCCGGGCGCGGCCCCGGCGGGCTGGCGGTTGACGTGGATGCAGCGGCGCTGCGGGCGGCGGCGGAGGTCGGTCTTTTCCGTGCTGCCCGGCTGACGCAGGAAAGCCTGCCCGTTCTGCTCCGCCAGGGGCGCGGGCACATCGTCAACGTGGGCAGCGTGGCAGGCAACTTCCCCACGCCAGCGCTGGCCGTCGCCAGCGGGCTGGGCGCGGGGATGGCCGCTTTTACCGATGCCCTGCGCCGCGAGGTGGATGATCGCGGCGTGCGCGTCTCGCTGGTGCTGGCCGGGGAGGGTGGCGCGCCCGGCGCTCTGGCTGACCCCGCGCCGGAGGCAGCGGCCAGAGCTGCCGTTGACGCGGTGCGCTATGGGCGGCGGACGGTTGTCGCTGGCGGCGGAGCGATGGGGGCACGGGCGGCGGCGGCGCAGTGGCTGGAGCGGCTGGCCCCTGGGCTGGCTGACCTGTACTGGCGCTGGATGCTCACGCCGGAGGTCATCGCCCGGCTGGATGACCGTCTAACCGGCTGATCGGGTGGGCGGCGGTGGTTCGCCCACGATGACGATCCTGAAGCCGCGTGCGGGATTCCACGCATTAGGCGTGTGCCGGGCACGGTAGGTGGCCCGCAGACGATCGGCCGCTTCTCCCCAGGCCCCGCCGCGCAGGACGCGAAGCTGGCCTTCCCCCGGCCCTTTCGGATCAATTTCGCCATCGTCATAGTCCACATAGGATCGGGCGCCAAACCAGTCGCTTGTCCATTCCCAGACATTGCCCCCCATATCCAGCGCGCCAACCCACGAAGCCCCCTCCGGGCGCTGATCGGGACCGACGGCCAAGGTCTGCCCGGCGCAATCGGCGTAATTGACCCGCCTGCAGTCTGGCTCAGCGAAGCCCCAGGGGTAGGGGTAGCCCTGCGGTCCGCGGGCGGCATATTCCCACTGGGCTTCGGTCGGCAGCGTACCGCCGCGCCAGGCCGCGTACGCCGCCGCCTGCTCCCAGGTCACGTTGACTACGGGATGATCGGCCAGGGCGGGATTATCAAACAGGGCCGGGTCGGCGGGCAGGGTGCAGGCTTCAGCCTCCACACAGGCCGCATACTGGGCGTTGGTGACTTCGGTCTGGCCGATCCAGAAGGTGGTCAGGCATACCCGCCGCGCCGGGGATTCTTCAGTGGGGCCGTCATTGCGGCCCATGATAAAACACCCCGCTGGCACCCGGACCATCGGCAGGCCAGCGAAATCGGCATATTGGGGCGTCCAGTCGGCGTTGCGTGTGTCGGCGGCAATGAACGCCGGCGCCTGCTGGCAACCCGCCAGCATGATCAGCAGAAGCAGCCCGGCCCCGCCCAGCACGCCGAGCCGGAGTCTTTGTTCAGCCTGCATCGCGCCTCCCCTCCTGCACATGGTCGACACCCATCCTTTAGCGGGCATTGTAGTGGCGAAACGCTTCCAGCAACAAGTCGCGGCGCGGCGATACAAAGGTTTGCCGCTGGTATCGGAGTCGCGCCGAAACTATCCGGCGGTACAATACGGAGCAAATCATCGGTCCGGCTGATCATCGAGGGAGGACGGGTCATGCTGCAGGTGGCAGGCTACGCCGCGATCATCGTTGTTGTCATCGTTGTCGCCCTGGTTGCGCTGTGGCTGTTCGGGGAGCGTGGCCGCCTGTTGCGCCCCTCTACACGGGCCTACCTGCAGGCCCTCGGCGGCTGGCGGCAGATCTTCAGCAAGCGGTTCTGGGAAGGCTACGCCTATATGCGCTGGTCGGAGCAGTACATCAACTGGTCGCGGCGCTGGCTTTTCCCCCGCGTACGGGATGGTGGGCCGGAAAACCCACTGTGGGCGACAGTCTATCACGGCAAGATCATGCCGGTTGAGGCCGCCAAGGCGTTGATCAGCATCGAGCAACCTGTCCCGTTGCAGCCGCTGGAGCAGATCATCCCCTATACCACGGCACGGGATATCGTCCTCAGCGGCCCGCCGGAGGTTGCCGTCTACGAGTGCCCGTGCCGGGCCGGGGTGGAGAATCCCTGCCAGCCGACGCAGGTGTGTATGGTAGTCGGCCAGCCGTTTGTCGACTTCATCCTAGAGCACAACCCGGCCAGTAGCCGCCGGATCACGACCGCCGAGGCGCTGGCTCTGCTGGATGCCGAGCATGCTCGCGGTCACATCCATGCCGCTTACTTTAAAGATGTCATGCTGGAACGCTTCTATGCCATTTGCAACTGCTGCTCATGCTGCTGTGGCGGCATCCAGGCCATGCGCGAGCGCGGCGTGCCGATGGTCATCCCCTCCGGTTATGTCGCCCGCGTCAACGCTGAAGCCTGCCTGGGCTGCGGCACCTGTGAGGCCAGTTGCCCCTTCAACGCCATCACCGTCAGCGCCCATGCCGAGGTCAACTGGTCAGCGTGCATGGGCTGCGGCGTGTGTGAAGGGCAATGCCCGGAAGGCGCGATCGCGCTTGTCCTGGACGCGGGCAAAGGCCAGCCGCTGGACGTTCACCGCCTGCGCCGGGAGGCCGGGCAGCCCGTCTGAGGCCAGACATCTGTCATCGTCGCTAGCAAAGGAGTAACCACTATGGCCGGCTATGTCTGTATCGGGGTACCGCATTTTATCGGCAGGCTGGTGGCGGGTCGTACGGAAGTCAACCAGATCAAAGCCAGCGGGTTCGCGGCGGAAATCGGCGCGCCCTGGGTGGATGTGACTCCGGACTTTAGCTCCGGCATCGATCCGGTCGCCGCTGTCAACATCGCGCTGGCGGAAGCGGTCAGCGCCCACGCCGGGGACATCCCGCTGATCTTCGCCGCCGATTGCGTCAGCTGCCTGGGGGCGATGAAGGGCCTGGAGCGTCATGCACCGGCGATTGTCTGGTTTGATGCGCACGGTGACTTCAACACGCCGCAGACCACGCCGAGCGGCTTCCTGGGCGGGATGCCGCTGGCGATGCTGGTAGGGCGCGGTGACCTGCGACTGCTGCGGGCGCTCGATTTGCAGCCTGTCGCCGAGCAGGACGTCATCCTGACCGACGCGCGCGATCTCGACCCGCTGGAAAGTATCGCCCTGCGCGGCAGCCAGGTCAGGCATCTGCTGAAGGTCCGGGAACTGCTGACAGCTCCCCTGCCGGATAGACCGTTGTATGTGCATCTGGATACCGATGTGATCGATCCGGCGGAGATGCCCGGCCTGGGTTATCCGGCTCCGGCTGGCCCGTCGGTGGAGATGGTGGAGGCGGCGTTGCGCCGGGTGGTCCGCGAAGGCCAGCCGATCGGTATTCTGTTCAGCCTGTGGAACGCGACACTGACCGACGATCCGCGCGCGCTGGCGACGACCCTGCGCCTGGCGCGGGCCTTTGTGAACGAGGTTAATCACCGGGCGGGGTAGCCGGGGCGTGAGACCCGCTTGGGACACTGCAGGGGGGGGGGGATTGTGTAGGGACGCAATATGGCTGCGCCCCTACGGTCATCTCAGACGGCTGCTAACTGCCCAGCGCGGCGCTGATCTGGGCGCTGAGATCAGCCACCGGTACGTACATCAGGCCGCCGTTTTCTGCTGCACCATAGTCGCGGATCCAGGCGATCTTGCCCGCCGCGTCCACGAGGATGAAGGTATGGCCCGGTTCACCGGTGCGGACGGCCCACTGCAACACATTATAAGCCTCCGACACGCGATGATCGGCGTCTACCAGCAGCGGCACGTCGGTGATGCCCAGTTCCGCTGCGCCGGCGGCCTGCTCTTCCGCGCTGTCAAAGGCGATGCTCAGGACGGCGACCCCCAGCGACTGAAACGCTGCATCGTTTTGCAGGTCCACGACCTGCTGCATGCAGGGCGGTCAGCCGATGGCCATGTGAAAGAACAACAGGACAGGCTGGCCCCGGTAGTCGGCCAGCGCGATCTGTCGCCCATCGGCGGCGGGCAGGGTGAAATCGGGCGCTGCCGCGCCGACAGCGATTCCCTCAGGCGTTGAAGCGCAACCCGCCAGGAGGATGCCCATCAGGATGCTGAGCGCGGCGACCAGCCGCGCCCGGAGAGGGATGCTCAAGGTCGTCTCCTCCACTGCAGAACCGGATAGATAAGGGCGTTTATACCGCAATATCAGCCGCCGACAAAATCAGGGCAAGATCAGCCCGGGTCGGAATAGGCAGTTAGGGAGACGGTCTCCTAGTTTCCCGGCCTTCGGGCTTCTGCCCTGGCCTGTCGCCGGGGAGCGCAGGTTGCGTTTGCCCGTCCCCGATTCTATAATCCGCAGCATACAGGTATCGCCATCCAACAGAAATACCCCCTCGTGTGGAGATGCCGGCGATCCGCAAGAATGCCCAAGATCACCGGCCGGTGGGGTAGAGTCCCGGGCTAAGAGGGTTGAACTATGGTTGAAGTTGTCATTGATAGCATCCGTGTCAGTTTGATGTCCCAGCACCGGGTTGTGGTTCTGAAGGACACCACCGGCGAACGTTACCTGACCATCTTCATCGGCCCGTGCGAGGCAGACGCTATCACCATCCATCTGCAGTCGTTGCAGGGCGGCAGCCGTATCGCCCGCCCGATGACCCATGACCTGCTCAAAACGGTTATGGAAACGCTGGGCGGCCAGCTCAAGCACATCGTCATCAACGACCTGCGTGAAGAGGTGTACTACGCCGAGTTGCACGTGGAGGTCGACGGCACCGAGTTGCGCATTGACAGCCGCCCCAGCGACGCGATCGCCCTGGCCGTCCGGGCGGAGGTGCCGATCTATGTCTCGGAGAGCGTGATGGAGCGCGCCGCCAGCACCCCTGACGAGGAGATTCCGGAAGCGGAAGAAAAGGTTGAACCGCCTCCTCAGGAGGAGCGCGGCGATGATGACCTGGATATCTTCGCCGACTTTGTGGACACGCTCGACCTCGACGATCTGGATGAGGATTGATCTGGCGCCCGGGTGGGCGGCGGCGCGGATGGCCGCGATTTGCCGCCACCGGCCCCGGACCTCGCATTAGCATCTGCACGGGGCATTCGCCGCAGCACCTGCTACAGCATCTGCTACAGGGAGAAGGCCCCGTTTTTGCCCGCTTGCTGGGACCACAGGATTATTTATGACTGACCGGGATGCTGCTTACCCACCTGCTGCAGCCGATTCTTCCGCCGACTCTGCGGCGCTGCGGGCCTTTCGCGACGCCGATACGCTTGACCTGGCCCCTCACAGCGTTGAGGCGGAGGAGGCCGTCCTCGGCTCAATCCTGATGAATCCGGAAGCCCTGCACGAGGTCCGAACCTTCCTCACACCGGAGGATTTTTTCATCCTCCGCCATGGCTGGATCTACGAGGCGATGCTGCGTCTGAGCGACCGCGATGACGCCATCGATGTGCGCACCCTGGCCGAAGAACTGCGCGCCCAGGGCCGTCTGGAAGATATCGGCGGGGAGGCTTACCTGAACTACCTGCCGACGACCATGCCAACCGCCCTGCACGCCGAGGTCTACGGCCACATCGTCGAGCGCGCCGCGATCCGTCGCCGCCTGCTGGGCGCCGCTGGAGAGATCGCTAATCTGGCTCAGGATACTGAGCGCGACATCAACGAGGTCATCGACCAGTCGGAATCGGCGCTCTTCACCGTTACCGAGCGGCGGCTGCACCAGGAACTGGTGCCCATGCAGGTGGCGATCAGCCAGTACTTCGACCGTATCGAGCACCTGCGCGGAAGCGAAACCGAGTCCCTGGGGGTCCCCACCGGTTTCTATGACCTGGATAAGCTGCTGGGTGGGCTGCAGAAAAGCGACCTGATCATTGTGGCGGGGCGGCCCGGCATGGGCAAGACGTCCTTCCTGCTAACACTGGCCCTCAACGCTGCCCGGCAGGGTTCGGCCCGGGTGGCCATCTTCAGCATGGAGATGAGCAACGAGCAGCTCGTCCAGCGCATGATTGCCACGGAAACAGGCATCAGTTCTCAGGACCTGCGCCTGGGCAAGATCGGCGATGCGGAGTGGGCACGTTTCGTGGAAGCGACAGGCAACATGAGCGCCCTGCGCATCTACCTGGACGATTCGCCCGCCCTCAGCGCCATGCAACTGCGCACCAAGTGCCGCCGTCTCTACCGCGAACACGGCCTCGACCTGATCATCGTCGATTACCTGCAACTGATGAACGCCGGGCGCTCCCTGGGCCGCGACACCAACCGCGTGCAGGAGATCACCTACATCAGCCGCGCCCTTAAGGAACTGGCCCGCGAGTTGAACGTCCCGCTGCTGTCAGCGGCGCAGCTCAGTCGCGCTGTGGAACAGCGTCAGGACAAGCGTCCTCAGCTCTCCGACCTGCGTGAATCGGGTTGTTTGAGCGGGGAGACACCCGTGATCCTGGCTGCCAGCGGGGAGACCGTCCCGATCGCGGCGCTGGCGGGGCGCGCCGGGTTTGCCGTGCTGGCCCTCAACGAGGCGACGATGGCCCTGGAGCCGGCGATCGTCAGCCGGGCCTTTTGCACCGGCGTCAAGCCGGTCTACCGGCTGATCACCGGACAGGGGCGTGCCATCCGGGCAACGGCCAACCATCGCTTCCGTACGCCGGGTGGCTGGCAGCGGCTGGACGCGCTGCGCGTGGGGGAACGGCTGGCCGTGCCGGTGATGGAGGCCGTACCTGCGCTGGCAGGCGCGGCGCCGGTCTGTGCTGATGTGGCCTGGGACACGATCAGCGCCATTGAGCCGGATGGCCAGGCCGAGGTCTTTGACCTGACTGTGCCCGGTCACCACAGCTTTGTCGCCGGGGACTTCGTCGTCCACAACTCGATTGAGCAGGACGCCGATATCGTCATGTTCATCTACCGCGATGAGGTTTACCATGAAGATACCGAGCATCCCGGCGAAGCGGATGTGATCGTCGCCAAGCATCGCAACGGCCCAACCGGGACGATCACCCTGTTGTTCCGTAAGGAGCTGACCAAGTTCGTGAATATCCGCAAGCAGAACGTCAACCTGAAGGATATCTGACCCTGGACGGCCCCGAAGACGCCATGACTACCGAGAAGTTCGCCGGCTTCCCACCCGGCAAAACCCGCCTGATCCGGCTCCCGGCGGCTTTCTTCACCGACCTGCTTCCTAAGATCGACACCGCCGCCGAACTGAAGCTGATCCTGTTCTGCTTCTGGGCGCTGGAGCAGCGCGAGGGGCGTTACCGCTATCTGCGCCGCGCCGATTTCGAAGTCCCGGAGGTCCCGGCCCCGCTGGACGACCCGGAGATACTGGCCCTGGCCCTGGCCCGCGCCATCAAGCGCGAGGTGCTGCTGACGGCCATCGTCGAAGGCGCCAGCGGTCCGGAGACGATCTACTTCCTGAATACGGCCAACGGGCGGGCAGCTATGAAGCTGATCGCCGCCGGTCACTGGCGCCCCGGCGACGCCGATCGCCCGGTTGAATTATTGCCGGAGCCGCCCAGCATCTACGCACTGTACGAAGCCAACATCGGTCTGCTGACCCCGCTGATCGCCGATGAACTGCGCGACGCCGAACAGACCTTCCCCGCCGAATGGATCGCCGAGGCGATGCGTATTGCCGTCGCCCGCAACGCCCGCAACTGGCGCTATATCCGCGCGATCCTGGAACGGTGGGAGAAAGAGGGCAAAGATGACGGATCAGGAACGGGGGCCGCGGCCCCTCGCGGAGATTCTGAAGCAAGCCGTAAGCGGTTTGTCTCAGGCAAATACGCCGACATCATCGAAAGCTGACGCCGGCGACCAGCTCCCGCTGGCGCTGGACATCGACGATCCGGCGGCCTGCCCGCTATGCGGCGGCTTTGGCGTGATCAGCTACGATGTCCCGGTGGGCGATCCCCGCTTCGGCAAAGCCTACCCCTGCCCGCGCTGCGGGGAACAGACCCGTCTGGAGCAGCGGCGACATCACCTGCGTCGCCTGAGCAATCTGGACGCTTATACCGACAAGACCTTTGCCAACTTCCAGATCGAGTTACCTAACCTGACACCCGAACAGATGGGCAGCCTGCGCAGCGCCTGGGATCGCTGCCAGCGTTTCGCCGACGATCCACAGGGCTGGCTCCTGTTGCAGGGCGGCTATGGCTGCGGCAAGACCCATCTGGCCGCCGCCGTTGCCAACCACTGCGTCGATGCGGGTGTCGCTACCCTGTTCATGACCACGCCCGACCTGCTCGATCACCTGCGCAGCACCTTCGGGCCATCCAGCGAAATCGAATATGACGAGCTGTTCGCGCGGGTCTGCAACATCCCGCTGCTCGTCCTGGATGACCTGGGCAGCGAAAGCCCCACCCCCTGGGCGCTGGAGAAGCTCTACCAGATCATCAACCATCGCTATAGCTACCGGCTGCCGACCGTCATCACCACCAACATCGACCTGGAACAGATCGAGCCGCGCATCCGCAGCCGCCTGGTAGACCAGGAACTGACCCGCAGCATCAAGATTCAGGCGCCCGATTACCGCCGGGCCGATAAAGCCGAAGCGGAAAGCAGCCTGAGTAACCTGCTGCTGTACAGCGACATGCGCTTTGATACCTGGGACCCACGCCCCGAATTGCCCAAGAAGGATCATGAGAATCTGCGTCGGGCCTTTGAGTGGGCACGCCGCTATGCCGAAAACCCGCAGGGCTGGCTGGTCCTGACCGGCACGTATGGCTGTGGCAAGACGCACCTGGCTGCAGCTATCGCCAACCACCGCCAGTCGAATGGCGAGAGCGTGGTTTTCGTCACCGTGCCGGATCTGCTCGATCATCTGCGGGCGACCTTCAGCCCCAGCAGTACGGTCAGCTATGACCGGCTGTTCCAGGACGTGCGCAATGCTGGCCTGCTTGTCCTGGACGATCTGGGGGTGGAGAACGCCTCCCCCTGGGCGCGGGAGAAGCTCTTCCAGATCATCGATTACCGTTACCGGGCGCGGCTGGCAACCGTGATCACCATGTCCCGCCCGCTGGACGAGATCGACGAACGCCTGGCCAGCCGCATCGGCGATCCCTCGCGTGGGGTAGTCTTCGCCATCACCGCCACCAGCTACCGGGGCCGCAAGCCGTCGAGCAGCGGTCGCAGCGGGCGGGGGCGCGCCAGCGCCGGCTGAGGTGACCATGCTGCTCCTGCGCCGTCACTGGCCGGTTGTGGTGCTGCTGCTGGCCCTGTGGGGGACGCGGATCGCCGCTTTAGATGCGCTGCCCCTGCATAACGACGAGGGCCTGCACCTGACACGGGCCGTCGCCGTGTGGGACGGCCACCCCTTCTGGGATATCTCCGATGGCAAGATCATCAACCACTGGCTGATCGCCCTGTTCTACCCGCAGTATGCGCCGGTTTTTGCTGCGCGGATCGCCACCGTCCTGGTGGCCCTGCCGGGGCTGGCCGCCGCATATGCGCTGGCCTGCCGCCTGACGGGTCGCAGCGGCGGTCTCCTGGCGGGGATCCTGTGGCTGTTGACGCCGTACCTGTTCTTTTACGAAAGGCTGGCGCAGAGTGATGTACAGGCCGGGGCGCTGGCGCTGGTCGCGCTGTGGGGCGCGTACCAGCTGAGCGTGACCGGGCGCCTCCGCGATGCCATCCTGACCGGGCTGGTGCTGGCCGCCGCCGGGCTGTTCAAGATCAGCGCCGCGCCGTTTGCCCTTTCTGTCGCGATCGTCATTCTGCTGGGGGAGCGCCTGCCCCTGCGCCAGCGAATCAGCAGCCTGCTGATCATCGCTGCCATCGGGGCGGCCTGCCTGGCCGTCCCACTGCTGTATCTGGTTTTGCGGCGCGGCGCGGTATTCGGTGTCGCACTGGGCTGGGTAGGCGGGTCCGGCGCGTTTTTCAGCGGCGCAGGCGCGAACCTGGCCGCGCTGACCGCGCTAACCGCCGGGGAGACGGCCGTGATCGCCGGGCCTGTTGTGGCCATTGGCCTGGCTGGATTGCTGACCATCCGGGCGGGGATGCGCCGCCGCGCTGCGTTGTTGCTGGCGGCGGGTCTGTTGCCGCTGGCGGCCATCCTGCTGCTGGCCCGGACGGTAGAAGCGCGTCACTTCGGCGTGGCTGTCCCGGCGGCGCTGGCGCTGGCCGGGGCGGGCTGGGGGGCGCTACTGGGTCGCCTGCCAGCGCGAGTTGCAGCCCTGCGCTGGATGGCAGGCCTGCTGCTGATCGGTCTGCTCGCTGCCGGTTTTGTCCCGTTTGCAGCGATCGCTTACCGCGATCCGGGGAGTCTGCCGCTGCCGTCAGCGGTGGCCCGCCAGTACCTGACCGATCACAGTGCTGGCTTTGGCTTGCGAGAGGCGGTGCAGGCCCTGCCGCAGACAGTCGGCGTGCCAGATGCGCCGATCATCGCCGCCATGTTCGGCGATAGCTGCCGCCGGGCCAACTTCTATGCCGCGTCGGGCTATGCCCTGCAATGCCCGGATTACCCCGGCACAGCGGCGGTACAGGCGGCGCTGGCGGCAGGTGGGCCGGTCTACGTGCTGGAAGATACCCTCCTGCCGGGCTTTAACCCGCTGGAGCTGGGCGGCGGACTGGCGGTCATAGCCCGCTACGCCCGCCCCGGCGAGCCAGCAGATGGCGGCTCGGTTGTGTTGTGGCGGCTGGACAACGAAGTGATTCCCTCACCGGTGTGCCTCCCCTGCGAGATGCCCCGCTGATAGCAGGCCGCTACACGCCCTTGGCCGCCTCAACCAGCGCGACCAGAAGCGCCTCTGCTTCTTCTGCGCTGAGCGATGGCCGCCCCAGCGCCTGATCAAGCGCCGGAATAATCAGGAGCTGGATCAGGGCATCCTCCGTCAGTACCAGGTACTGGGTAGTCATGGTGACCTCGCCGGTAGGTGTGGAGACCTCACCGGCGGCAGGCGTGACGCTCAGGTCGATGACCGGCTCAGCAATAGTAGCGCGGATGGCGCGCCGACCGATCTGCAGTGGCTCGATCGTCACCGTTGCCCGTTCGGAGATATCCCCCTGGCGCAGGTAGGCTTCCTCGGCGATGCACTCGCTGTAATAGTCCAGCAGGTCGCCAACCATGGCCGTGACCAGGATCAACGCCTCAGCATCCCCGCGCTGGTAACGCAGGCTGCCCAGCGGCAAAGCGTCAGCGGAGAATGTCCCAGCCAGCGGGTCAGTCTCATCGACCAGCCTCCAGCCACCGACCTCCCGCGCTGCCGTCCGCAGGCGGGCCAGGTAGACCTCGTGTTCCGCGCTGAGCGCGACCCTGTCCAGCGCGTTCAACCGGGCCTCCAGCGCCGCCGCACTGCAGGGGGCGGGCGTTGCCTTGCCCGCGCTGTCGGCGGGGAGTATATCCGGCGTCGGTGTAGGGGGCAGTGACTCGTCAGACTCTCCGGTTTCCTCAGCCGGGGTCGGGGTGAAGAACTGCTCTGTAATCCGGGCAGCGGGCAACGGTGAGGCGGTTGGCGGCGCTGGCGTCGCCGGGTCCACCGGGAGCGGGGTCACGGTCGGCAGTCGGGCCACCGTTGGGATGACTGGCGGCTGCTGGCCGGCGCATCCGGTCAGCAGCAAACCGCTGATGAGCAGGAGGCGGATCACGCGCCTCATAGAGATTCCCCCCTGGTAAAAGCCGTGCGGCGGGCGTCACCAGCCACGACGGACGGAAAACACCTTCATCGTACCCGCCCTGCCGCACCGCGCAACTTTCCCCGCTGTGCAGCGTAAAACATTCCAGACAGCTGGATACATCCTGACAAGAAAGCAGGTAGCAGAGATATGGAAAACAGGCGACTCACTAAAGAACGCGCCGACCAGATCGCTGGCGGCGTCTTCCTGATCGGCCTCGCCATCCTGTTCACCACCTCCATTGGCTTCTGGCCGGGCATCCTGTTTGTGATCGGGGCCAGCAGCCTGGCGCGGGGGATGGCTGAGGGCCGCGAGTGGTACAGCGTGCAGGGCGCGCTGTGGATGATCGGCCTGGGTCTGTTCTTTGCGGTGGGGTTCAGCCTGCCGTTGCTGTTGATCGTGATCGGCCTGAGTATGTTGTTTGGCTGGCGCTTCCGCCCGCCGTTCATCGAAGGGCATGATGAGGATGAAGCAGCAGCTGATCTGGGGCTAAGCGAGGAAAAGCCCAAGCGCAAGCTCAAGCGCGCCGAGGGGCTGGCTTACTACGAGGAAGGACTGCCTTCCAGCGACGCCGCTGATGAGCGCGAGGAGACGCGCTGAAGCGCCGGTCATCCTTCTGTGGTCTCCTCCAAAGGAACTGTGACCGGGCGCAGGGCTGTTTGCCTCCGCAGGCGGGATGGCGCTGTTGTTGACACGGCCCGCCAAAATGGGTATGCTGCCCGGCGATAAGGTATGTTGGCAGGAGAAGAAGCCATGTCGTTTTTTGGTGGACGCAGGCAACAGGAAGACAGCGAAAGCAAATCCGCGACGCCCAGCAAACCCGCCGCCCCGCCGCCCCGCCAGCCGATCGGCTTCGAAACCGTCCTGGGATCGGGTACCCGGATCAGCGGCGACTTTACCGGCTCTGGCAATGCCCGCTTTGACGGCGTCCTGGAAGGCTCGCTGGAGATCGATGGCAACATCCTGATCGGCGAGACAGCCAAGATCACCGCCGACATTCACGCCCGCAACATCTCTATCGCCGGGGCGGTACGCGGCAACGTGCACGGTAACAAGGTGCAGATTCTGCGTACTGGCCGGGTCTGGGGCGATATCCATGCTACCGCCATCACGACGGAAGAAGGCGCTTTCATCGATGGCAAGATCAGCATGGTCGGCCACGAAGCCACTGTGGAACGCCTGGAAGTATCGGTGACCCCACCCCTGCCGGAGCCAGCCATTACACTGGAGGAGCCGGACTTCATGGCGGCGGTCGACGCTGAGCGCGAACGTGAGGCCGCTGCTACTGGCGCGGCTGAAGAAGAGGAAACGCCCACCCTGATCCTGGGCGAGGCGGAAGCTGAAGCAGTAGAAGAACCGGCTGAAGAGCAAGAAGACCGCCGGGAAGACCTGCCCGTTGACGATGAGGGGGCCGTCGGCTGAGTCTGCTGCCTGTCCCGCGTTATCCCGGCCTCCAGCCGGGGCGGCTGGAGGCTTTTGATTCGCGCCAGGCCGTCGCCAGCCGGGTCAGGGCGTAGCCGCTGAACAGGAAGACTGCCGGGTCCGCGGGCATCCGGTAGCGGGTGGAGGGGTGGAAAATCAGGTAGGCGAGGGTGATCGCCAGCAGCACGGCAACCAGCGGCCCGATCGCTTCTCGTCCCCGCGCCGCCAGCCCCAGTCCGGCGATTCCTAGCAGGAGCAGGGGGGTGTAATAGATGGTATGCACCGTTCGCGCCAGCTGGAAGGCTGGTGTCTCGTACAGGTACACAGCCTCGTCCACAAAGGCGGCCTCGCTGGTGGCCTCCAGCGGCGGGACGCTATACGGCGTGATCTGGGGGTTCCACAATGTCAGCAGCTTCTGGCCGAAGTGTCGCGGCCAGACCGCTGGATTCTCCCGCAACCAGCGCAGGGCCTGGTCGCGGTGCCAGGCCGCCTGTTCCAGTTCATTCAGCCCTTCCGGCATCCCTTCCAGGCCCAACCACTGCACATCCCAGCCCCGGGCCAGATAGTCGGCGGCCAGCGGATTGTTGCCCTGGTGCAGGTTGCTGCCGTCGTTGGTGCTGATCAGCACCAGTTGCCCGTGCAGGCGGGTGTTGCGGATAACCCAGGGCGCGACCACGGCGGCCAGCGTCAGCGCGGCAATGCTGCCGATCAGCAGCGCCCGCCGCAACCCAACCCGCCGCCACCACCATACCCCCAGCAGCGGCAGCATCAGCACAACCAGCGTCTTGGTCAGCGCGGCCAGTCCGTAGGCGATGCCGATCCACAGCGGCCAGCGCAGCTGCGCCCATACTCCCACCGCTGCGGAGTCCTCCGCCGCCCGGTAAGCGCCGTAGACACCCGCCAGCAGTAAGAGGGTGAACAGGGCCGTGTCGTTGGTGCTCAGGTCCTGAAAGAGCATGTACGGGTAGAAGGCGGTGCAGGCCGCCCCCAGCAGCGCAGGGAACACCCCCCGCCGGGGGAAGGCCCGCCGTCCGATGGCGTAAACCAGCGCGATCGTCGCCAGATCGAGCGGAATCTGGGCCAGCGCCACGGCGACCGCGCTGCGGCCCAGCGTGCTGTAGATGGCCACCAGCGTGAACACGTACAGCGGCGGCAGATCGGAATCCGCCGGACGGTCGTCGAAGCGGGTATAGCCGTGCCCGCTGAGGACATTGACGGCGTAGGTATCGTAGCCGCTGGCCTGCAGGGATAACGTATGGCCGAAAAAGGCCACAAAGGCCAGCCGGGCCAGCAGCGCGCCGGCCAGAATGATCACCAGCCAGTGCCGGGCGGACCAACCGCCAGCGCGATCGCGCAACCAGCGGAGGGGGCCAGGGCGGTTCATCGGTCCTGCCTGTCCCCCGGCGGCGGCCCGGTCAGGGCGAAGAGCACCACCCCCAGCGAGGCGATCAGAAAGCCCCCGATCAGGCCCAGCGCCTGCCAGTAGCCCAGGAACGGGCCGTCGGTGATCTGCGGGGGATGCGACCCGAAGCCGAGCAGGTCGCCCAGCGCGGCAATGGCGGAGAACAACAGGCCGGTGGCGCTCAGACGCACCGCGATCTTCTGGGCCAGGTTATGCTTGACGCCGGGGTAAAACGCGCCCTGGACGTACAGCAGTGCGCCGACGATCAGCAGGACAAAGCCGGTCAGGATCGCCACGATCTGCAGCACGCCAATACCGGGTGTGGCGTCCAGCCCGCTCACGCCGGGGAACATGCCCATCAGCGCCAGCACCGCCCCCAGTGTGCTGATTGCGATCCCTACCTGTGCCATGCGCGCTCAGCCTTCAGCGATTCCCGCGCCCCGCGGCTTCCCCCAGCCCTGCTGCATGCTCAGGCGGGTAGCGCCCGCCGCAGCACGCGCAGGAAGTTGCCGCCCATAATCGCTTCCACGTCGGAGGGGTTGAAGCCCCGTGCTTGTAGCGCCTCGCCGATCTGCAGCAGGTCGGTGACAGTGTCGATGCCGTCAGGCATCTCGTCAGCGCCAAAGCCGCCGTCGACGTCCGTGCCGATGCCCACATGCGCTGCGCTGCCGGTCAACTGGCAGACGTAATCGATCACTTCCACCACGCGCTGGAGGGGCGTTGCGGACTTGGGGGCGCCAGGATACCAGGCCGGATTCATAAAGCGGTTGTAGAGCACCACGCCCATCACACCGTCGCGTTCGGCCAGGCGCAGGATGTGATGGTCGGCCAGGTTGCGGTGGTTATCCCAGAAGGTGGCCGGGTTGCTGTGGCTGGCGATGATCGGCCCCGGATAGCGATCGAGCGCCTCCAGCAGGCCTTCTTCGGTCATGTGGCTGATGTCCAGGATCAGGTTGAAGCCGGCCATCGTGTCCAGCAATTCGCGGCCCAGGGGCGTCAACGGGCCGGGGCGACCGGTGCCGCCCGCGTAGCGCGTCTCTGACCAGGCTGGGCCGATGATGCGCACGCCGCGCTCCACCCATTCCTCAACCTGGCGCGGCTCCAGGATCGGGTCGGCTCCTTCCATGAGCAGGGCCAGCCCTACCCTGTGATCGGCCAGCGTTGTCCCCGGCGCCCAGCTTGCCAGCACGGCGTCCAGATCGCCCTGTGTACGGATCAGGGCGATTTGCGGGTGTTCGTCAGCCAGCCGCTGATAGTAGTCCCACTGGCGCAGGGCCTGGCGGTAAGCCTGTTCCGGCGTGCTGTAGCCGAGCTTTTTGTCCGCCGTAAAGGGCGCCCAGTCTGGCTCTGCGAAGAGGGTGGCAAAAATGACTGCCAGACGCCCCAGCAGGGCATCCGGCAGCCCATTGGCCGCCAGGCCGCCGGACAAACGACCGGCGGCGGCTTCCTGTTGACGGGTCGCCCAGGCGCTGCGGGTGTAGTCCCGTCCGTATTGCAGCGCGTTATAGGCGATGTCCTGGTGCGCATCGACGACGATCATGCTGGTTCGTCCCCGGTGGGCCGTTAACCGGCAGCTTCGGCGATCTTCTGACGGATGAAGTCCATGGGCGGCGCGCCCGAACCCCACTCCGGCGGGACGCCGTTGAAGGTCAGGGTTGGCGTGCCGGTCACCTCGGGATACTCCTGGGCCAGCTGGCGGAGCAGGTCGGTGGAAGCCGACATCCAGTTTGACGCTTCGGACGACTCAAGGCAGGTGTCAAAGGCTGCCTGATCCAGGCCCAGGGCGTTAGCCGCAGCATCAAAGCGGCCCCGGGTGTAGCCGTTGATGCTGAACTCGGCGAAGTAGCCGAAGAGGATGTCGTGCATCTCCCAGAACCTGTCCTGCTGGCCCGCGCAGTAGGCGGCTACAGTAGCAGCAGCGGCGTACTGGTCAAAGGCGACCGGGACGTACACGAAGTAGACCGAACCATCTCGAATGTATTCCAGCAGTTGTGGAAACTGGTTGTCATGGAAGCCCAGGCAGTGGCCGCAACTGAACGATGAGTATTCGGCAATGGTAAGCGGGGCATCAGGATTGCCCAGCGCAAACTTGTCATCCTCGGTCACCGAACGCTCGATTCCGGCGTAGGTCTCGCTCTCCGCGATCTGGGCGGCCTGCTGCGCGCTCTGGGTGAGTTGCTGCGTTGTCAGGACGATTACTCCCAGCGCCACAACCGCCACTGCGACGATCGCAATCAGCAGGTAAAGCTGCTGCTTCCGCCGACGTTCCAGGTCGCGGGCTGCTTTGCGCTGCCGTGTCTCAGCCGTCATAATGCTCTCCTCAACAAGCCAACGTGCGACGTAATAGGCGATTCCAGGCGCGCCAGGGGGCGCGTTGCCCCATAATGCTACCCGCTGCTGGCCAAAAGGCAAGCATCCGCGGCCAGAACAGAGGCCGGGAGATCAGGAGGCAGGGCAGAGGCGAGCAAGGAGGCCAGGAGGCCTCCTGCCCACTTCTTACTGCCTGTATTCCCAATCCCCTCCGTTGCGCTCAGGAAATCTGTTCATCATCGTCGCCCGGCGCGGGCAGGCGGGGATCATGGCGCACCAGCGCCAGCTTACTCCCGGCGGAAGCTTCTGCGCTGGCCATAGCGTGCAGGATTTCGTCATGCTCGGCGGTGGAGGAGAGATCGCGGGCGCGGGCCGCCCGGCGGATCTCCTGCTGGATTTCCTCTTCGGTATACTGGCGCAGCAGTTCATTCAGGCTGGCCTGCAGGTGGGCATAATACTGCATATCGCCCAGTGCCTCCCACCACTGGGCGCTGCGTGCGGCAGGTGTCCCGTTCTGGCGGGCGCGGATCCGGTCGTGAGCGCGCATGGCGGCTCCGTAGCGCACCCGCAGGGTCAGTTGCAGGGCAGTCAGGTCGCTCGCCTCTTCGGCCAGGTCCAGCAGCAACTGGCGGCAGCGGTAGGCTGCCTGCAGCATTTGCTGTTGCCCTTCGATCTGGCTGTTCAGTTCTGGCAATTCGCCGTTGACTCCCCGCGATAGCGCCTCGATATTGCGATGCAGGCGGGTGATTTCCCGCATAAAGAACACTTTAATGATGCTCATTGTTCACGCTCCCCGGACACAGTACGAGGCCGGACGGGACAAAGTTGCCACCGACCGGCCCCCCTGGATTCCCGCGGGTCTGTGCCCAGGTTCAAGCGGGAGTCCCCTGCCGGGGACGACCTTGATGATTATGCACCTGTTGTGTGGGATGATCAGTGCCCTCTGTCACTGGGCGGATGGGGATTTTTGTCCTATCTGCGGCGCCGGTGTGGTCAGGGCAGTAAATAGAGGATCTCGTCTTCTGGCGGGATGGGGGTGAGCAGGTAGACATCGACCCAGCTATACCACAGTTCCAGGTCGTTATCACTGTATCCCAGGTCGATACGCCGCCCGTTGACCGCGCCGCCGCTATCCGCTGCCAGCCCGATGCCATAGCCGGGGACGTAGACGCGGGTGAAATAGGGGATAACGGCCGGGTCGACGGCCACGATGCCTTTCTGCACCGGGAGGCCGGTCCCGGCCAGGCCGTAACTGGGTGCATCAGGCGGCTTGCTGGAAGTCGATGGGGCGTAACTGGTAGCCAGCATCCGGATCACCCGCCAGTAGGCCAGGGGACCATCCGGCGTGTCCAGCGTGCGGACGACGATCCGCGTGCCGTAGGCGATGATCGCGTCGGTCGGCGGCAGGACCACGCGCGACGGCTCCGTGATCCGGCTGACTTCCACCCCGTCTTCGTAACGGATGCGTGTGCGGCGTTCAGCGATGCCGGGCACGCCTGCCCGGATCGGGCGGCGGGTGTCCAGTTCCAGGTTGGGATCAGGCTGGTAGATCGTCCGGTAAGGGATGGCTGTGCGCTCCGTGAGGATGTCTTCGCTGACGCGCACGAGGCGGATGTGACCATCAGGGGGCAGCGGCGCTTCCGCTGACGGGATGCTGTAATCCTCACCGATCAGGGCGAAGCCGGCTTCTACCAGCGCCCCGGCAACCGTAGTCGCCCTGGTGCGGGCGGCTACGGTCACTCCATCGACAGTGATGGTCACCGGCGTGGCGCGTTCCACGGTGATGTGCATCCCCTCGGCAGGCGGCTGGTCAATGGCCGGCGTGACAGTATCGGCTGCATACAGGCTGATGCCCATCTCGTGCAATGTCTGGCCGATGGTCGGGGCGGTGGTATAGACGCTATAGGTCTGGCCATCGGCGCTGACTGTCAGCGCAACAGCCCTGACGACCTCCACCATCGCCGGCGGGGCGGGCAGGCTGGCCGCCGGGTCAACAGGCTCGCCGTTGATCAGGATGCGATCATAGCGTCCCAGCGCCACCCCGGCCTCGGCCAGGATGTCCAGCGGTGTGCGGCTGGCGGTCAGAATTTCGATCTCCTGTCCATCAGCCAGGATCAGGGCGGGTCGGGCGCGCCGCACCCGGATAACCGAACCATCCTGCAGAGTCGCGGCAGAGGGAGGGCTGAGACCATCCTGGGCGGTCAGGGACAGCCGCAACTCCTGAAGCAGTTCGCCAACCGTCCGGCGGTGGGTATAGATGACGACCTGGCTGCCGTCGATCTCCAGTGTGACCGTCTTTTGCGTCAGCAGGAAGACACTGAGGGCGATCAGCAACATGCCCAGTACCGCCGCCAGGAGCGCAAGGCCTGCCAATGTCGGGGATACTGCACGTCTGGAAAAAGGATGATCAGAGTGCTTGGGAGGTGACTCCGATGCCACAAAGCTGCCTTTCGCGCCTGCCCTGTTACTGGCGGGCGTCCGGTCGCCGCGGTCGTTCGGATGGAGGTGTTGTGTGCAATAGGCTCAGGCCAGGCAACCCTGCGGCACCCAGGAGGGACTCCTTAGTGCTGCTACCTTCCGGTCCTGACACGGTTCGGAGGTCCTGCCGCGCAGGACCCAGCCCGAGCCTGTTGCACACAACCAGTGGCGCGGGTGTGGCAAGGCAAGAGTTTACCCGCCGCCGGTGCGATTGTCAATCGCCCTGCAATGGGCGCGCCACTGCGGTCTTATGCCGGGTCTACTGGCGCAGCTGGCAGGGTGAAGCTGAAGCGTGCCCCACCGCCCGGCGCTGGTTCCACGCCGACATCCCCGCCCAGACGGGTTACGATCCGCCGCACGATGGACAGCCCCAATCCGTAGCCCTGCGCCCGCACGCCCTGTACCCGCGTAAACGGCTTGAATAGCGCCTCCGCCTGTTCTGCGGGGATGCCCTTGCCGTTGTCTTCCACCCAGAAGCGGATATAACCATCGTGTGGCTCATCGCCGCCAAGCGTCACCACCGGCGGCTCCCCACCATACTTGATGGCATTCGTGATGTAGTTGGCCCATACCTCCTCCACCCAGGGCGCATACCCCAGCGCGACGGGCCAGCTTTCCGGCACAATCAGCCTGGCATCGGTATCGCCGATCAGGTACTGCAACCGATCCTGCACTTCGGCAATAATAGCTGCCATTTGCAGCGGCAGGATGGGCACCTGTTGATCCTGGCGTACCCCGGCCAGCAACAGCAATTCGTCGATGATATTCAGGGCCTTGTGCGTGCTGCGGATGGCTACGCTGGTGATCTGGGTGACCGTGCCGCGTGGGTAACGTAACAGATCGCCCTGCAACATCGACATCGAGTGCAGAATGTTGTTGAGGGGGTTCTGCAGGTCATGGGCGACCGTGTGGGCGAAGTCATCCAGTTCAGCGGTCAGTTGCTCATAGGACTGCAGCGCCTCAATATGGTCGCTGAAATCGCGCAGGATGAGCACCGTCTGACCGTCCAGCGGCGCGCCGAGCGGCGCGCAGGTGATCTCGACCGGGCGGGGATCGCCCGCCGCAGGATTGAGCAGAGCCTGCCAGCGGGTTACGCCGGGCGAGAGAGTCACGCCCAGCCCCGCCAGCGGCAGCCCCGCCAGCACCTCAGGCACATAGCCGCTCAGGGTAGCGGCAGGAGCATTGGCCAGCAGAATGTGCCCTTCGGAATCTACGACCAGGATGGCGTCGGCGGCCCGCTCGAAGATGGCCCGGTACAGATCGGCATTGGCGGCGGGAGGAGGCGATTCGGGCGAGGGGACCGCGCCAGGTTGGGGTTCTTCGGCGCGTTGGGTGGACATCATAGCATCCCGCTCATCAGTCCGGCTTTGGTTAACGTTGCGTATGACTATAGTTGACATCGGGCGATCCAGCAAGTGATCCGCTCAGAAGGTCTGCGAACAAGTTGTCAGTGAGTTTTGGGAGCCGGCAAAAGTGAGTCTCGTTGACTGTCCGGCAGGATAGTAATGACACCAGCATGCCGCAGCCGAATCAACTGAGCGCTGCGCTGGAGCGGTTGACCGGGATGGTGACGGATACGCCGACTGTGTTGCGTCCGTCCCCGAAGACGCCTATAACGGGCGTATGATCGACGCCCTGCCCGCTTCCCTTATCGCTGCCCGGCATCCCCCTGAATATCGCCTGCACAAGTACTGGGCACGCAAGCCGCACAACGTCGCCGCTGCCTTTTTGCGTGCGCTGGTGCCCCCTGGCGGCAGCGTGCTCGATCCGTTTTGCGGCAGCGGGGTGATCCTGGCGGAGGCGCGGGCGCTGGGCCTAGAGGCCACCGGGATTGACCTTAATCCTGTTGCCGCGCTAATCGCTGATGTTACCGCCAATCCGCCTGATCCAACCGCGTTCGGGGTGGCTCTGGAAGCCTTTATGGCCGGGGCGCGGGCGGCGCTGGCCCCGCTGTATCGCCTGCCGGATGGCGCGGAAGTTCGCTACACCGTGCACAGCAGCGTCACGATCTGCCCCGGCTGCGCGGCGTACGTCCGCGCCGGGGAAGCGCAGCGGGCCGGTCGGGGACGGCGCTGCCCGGCCTGTGGTGCGCGGCTGCGTTTTAACCTACATACGCTAAGCGGGACAAAGATCGTGGCTGTCACGCTGATGGATGGCACGCGGCGCTCCGACCCGGCGATCCTGGCCCACCAGCAGGCCGCCGCCGATCGCGAAGGTACGCTGCACTTGACGGGCGGCTTCCCGGCCAACCCGCGCATCCTGGCCTGGGAGAGCATGTCCACCGCCGATCTATTCACGCCGCGCAATGCCGGAGCTGTCGCCGCGCTGCGCGCGTTGATCGCGGCCTGCGCCGCGCCAGGTTCGCCGGAGGGGCGGGCGCTGCTGGCCCTGTTGACAGCGGCGCTGGCCGGGTGTAGCCGCCTGATCGCCTGGCGGGATGGCTTGCGCGGCGGCGGCCCGGCCTGGAGCGTACCCGGCTTCTGGGTGGCGCCGCTGCACGTGGAGCATAATCCGCTGCCACTGCTGGAATCGTGGGTGTGGCGTTACCGGCGCGGCATCGCCCGGCTATGGGAACGCACCCGCGCCGGCCCGCCCGCCGTCGTGTTGCGCGGCGCGGCACAGGATTTGCTGCCTGCGCTGGCTGCACGGGATCGCTGCTTTGACCTGATCTTCTTTGATCCGCCTTACGGCGACTCTGTGCCGTACCTGGAATTCTCCGCGTTATGGAACGCTTTCCTGGGGGAAGCGGTGGACTACGACCGCGAGATCGCCGTCTCCAACCGGGCGACGCCGCCAGCTGGCTGGGACGCCTACGCTGCCGGGCTGCGCGAAGTGGCGGCCCGGAGCGTTGACCTGCTACAGCCGGATGGCGCGATTCTGGTCACGTTCAACAATCTGGATGGGCGGGCCTGGGCGGCGTTGCTGGCGGCGCTGCATGGGGCCGGGCTGCGCTGTGAAGCAGCTCATTACGTCGCTCCGGCGGTGATCAGCGCCAAAGCGCAATTTGCCCCGGATGGCAGTTACCACGGCGACTTCTGGTGTATCTTCCGGCGCGGGCCGCTGCCGGTCGTGCCCGCTGCCCGCTGGCCAAGCCTGATTGCGGCAGCCATCCCGGCGGAGGTTGGCGATCCGCTGCGGCGGCGACGGCTGGCCCTGCGCGCCATCCTGGTGCACAATCTGCCTGCGGAAGCGGTACTGGTCCTGGGACAGGAAATATGAAGATGGGGCGTATGGAAGTGGTCGTCTATCCTGACGCAGAGTCATTCCTGGCGGTGGCCCAGGACTGGCTGGAAGCACACGAGGTCGAACACTGTCTGTTGCTGGGGGTCGCCCGGCGGATGCGCGGTGCGCCGCCGGAGAGCGATCTCCTCTTCGCCACGGTAACGGATGCCGGGCGGCTGGCTGTCGCTGCGGTGATGACGCCACCATACCCGCTACTGCTGGTGGCCACTGATCACGCTGCGCTGCCGCCCCTGGTGGATGGCTTACTGGCCGCCGGCTGGTCCATACCGGGTGTGACCGGGCCGGAAGCGGCCGCCGAAGCGTTCGGTGCTGCCTGGGCGAAGGCCACCGGCCAGACCGCCCGGCTGGTCAGAGATATGCGGCTGTACTGCCTGGAGGACGTGATCCCGCCGCCAGCGCCGCCCGGACGCTTCCGCCAGGCGGTGGAGGCGGATGCGCCGCTGCTGGCCGATTGGATGGCGGCCTTCGAGGCGGAAGCCACCCCTGATAACCCGCCATCAGACACAGCCACACGCATCCGGGTGCGGATTGCCGCCGGCGAATTGTTTGTGTGGGAAGATGGCGGGCAACCGGTGACGTTCGCCGGGACCACCCGCCCACTCCGGACGTGCATCAGCATCGGACCGGTATACACGCCACCGGAGCAGCGGCGCCGGGGTTACGCCACAGCCTGCGTGGCAACGCTCAGCCAGTGGCTGCTGGACCAGGGCTGGCAGCATTGCGCGCTGTTCACCGACCTGGCCAATCCCACCTCTAACAGTATCTACCAGAAGATCGGCTATCACCCGGTCTGTGACTACCGTACCTATCGCTTCAGCTGAGCGGCTAGCCCGCGTAGTTGTCCACGAAGCTGGCTACCGTCTCGAAGACCGTCTCCATCTCTTCGTCCAGGGTGAGCAGGTGATCGCTACGGGTCAGGCGCAGGCGGTGCAGGTGGGTAGGGGGTGTCCCGGCCCGCAGGGCGACCATCTCCAGGTTGCGGATCGGGACGGTGCGGTCTGCCTCTGAGTAGATCAACAGTAGCGGCGCGGTCAGGCGCGGCAGTCGCTCCAGTGTCACCTGGCCCAGGTCATATAGCTCGGCCAGGCTGGCCACCGGAAAATGGCCATAGGCTGCCCGGCCAATGACCGGCTCATCCTGGCGGGCCTGGATCTCCCGCATTCGCTGGTCGATGCGCCGGTGGTTGTCGTCCAGATTGCGACGGGTATAACGCCAAGCGATTTTGAGGTAGCGGGCGTAAGGCAGTAGTGGATTATCCAGCACCAGCGGCCCGGCCAGGTCGACCACGCCATCCGGCGTTTCCCGCGTGCCCAGGTGCAGGCTCAACACACCGCCCAGACTGAGGCCGATCACGAAGACCCGGTCGCACTGCTGGCGCAGCAGATGGTAGCCATCCAGCACGACCCCGTACCAGTCGTGCCAGGTGGTGTGGCGCATGTCCTGGATGGTCGTGCCATGCCCGGTCAGGCGTGGGCCGTAGACGGTGTAGCCTCTGGCCGCCAGAGACTTGCCCAGCCACAACATCTCCTGTGGCGTGGCGTTGAGGCCATGCACGCACAGACAGCCAACCCGGCCGCCCCGGAAGAAGAATGGCTCGCCGCCAGGCATATAGTAGGCTCCGTCACGGTTGCCGAACGCCATGATCTCGCCTTCCTGCGTGTTTGGATGATCTTACAGCCAGGCTCGCCGTTCAACAGCCCGATATCACTGGCTATTGGGCTGCCTGTCATAGTACTACAAGGATGCTGGCACGGAAAATAAAATCATGCTATTCTGCTAGTATCCGCTTTTATCAGCAGGAGAACTTGTCCTATGTCCAGATGGCTACACAATCTTCTCACCAGATTTCGGGAGGAGGGCCAGGGTCTTGTTGAGTACGCGCTGATTCTGGTCCTGGTCGCTATTGTTGTCATCGTCATTCTGGCCCTGCTTGGGCCGGCGATTGGCAACATCTTCAGCAACATCATCGCTGGTATGGGCTATGTCCCACAAACGGGCGGTGCAGGCGGTGGTCTGATTTTGCTCTTCTAGTTGTACGCTGTTTTCCATCCCACTGGCCCTGTTTCCCCTTGGAGCAGGGCCTTTATTTTTTGCCCGCCAGGGAGGGGAATGGGCGTGAATGAATTGGCGACATCTGTTCAGGCAGCGGGCTGAATCTGCGCTATACTGAAGCAAACCGGAATCCTGTCACAGGGCTAAAGAGAGTAGAGTTGTGATGCTGCGTCACGTGAACCGGGGGATTGTGCTGCTGGTAGGGGCGCTGCTGGCGCTCATGCCGGTCCAGCTGGTGGCTGCTCAGGGACCATCCCTGGGCGCCGATCTGTTTGTTCTGCTTGAGGGCGGGCAGGTGATGCGGCTGGAAGCTGGCGCTCGCTTTGCCACTGCCGTCACCTCGCCCGACCAGAAGGTGATCGATTTTGGCGTTGCGCCGGATGGGGCGTGGGTGGCTTACCGCACTGCTGCGCCGGACACGGGGGGGACAGGCCCCTTCCTGGCTATCACCTCTATTGATGGTCTGAGCGGGCAGGTGCTGGAATTTGAGGAGGCCGGACAGCCGCCAATTGTTGGGCGCGGCCAGACCTTGGCCTGGTCGCCTGATGGCACGGCTATCGCCTACACCACCGCCGCCGGATTGCGCGTCTATCTGGCCGGGCTGGGGGAAAACGGCGGGCCGGCCTTTGTCGATCTTTCCGGTGGCCCCTTCTTGAACCTGATCTGGTCGCCGGGCGGCGGTTACCTGGCGGCGGAAGCTGAGGCCGATTCCTGGTGGGTATACCGACGTCAGGTAGATGGCATGGCCTACATCGGGCAAATCCCGGCCTCAGCCGGGCTGGCCTGGGTACGTGAGGGCGTGCTGGCCCTGGCCCCGCCCACCGGTGGCCTGATCACCCTGGACGTGACCAGTGGAGCACAGACCACGCTGGTCGGAGCAGAGACCATTGTCAGTCGTCCGATGGTGGTCGAGGGGGCGCGGCTGGTCTTTCTGGTGCATGAAGCCAGCGGCCAGCGTTTTGCTGCCCGGCGCTTTGGGACGGTCAGCCTGACAGGCGGTGATTTTACGCCGGTGGAAAGCAGCCGCGAACTGACGGCGGCCATGCGCTGGCTGCCCGATGGCACTGCCCTGATCGAGACGGTCGACGGCGCGTTGACGATTGTGGAGCCGCGCACCAACACTCGCCAGCCGATCATGGAGGGCGTCAAAGCCTATGCCTGGGGGCCGCCCGCTCCGGCAGAGGTCGCCGGCCTGACCCTGCCCGCTGACCTCTACTTCCTCAGCCGGGATGAGGCCGGGGTGGCCCAGGTGTGGCGACTGCCGGCGGATGGCAGCCCGGCGATGGCGATCACCGGCGAGCCGCGCAGCGTGATTGACTTCGCCGTCGCGCCAGACGGCAGCCAGATCGCCTACTCCTCTGGCGGACGCCTGCTGGCCGCTGCCGTTGACGGTTCTGCATCCCGCGAACTTTCCCCGATCGGCGAGCGGGTAGGGGCAGGGGGCCAGCCAGCCTGGAGTCCGGATGGCCGCTTGATCGCTTTTGTGCGGGATGGCATCTGGCTGATCCCAGCGACGGGCGGCGCGCGCACCGAACTGATCACCGATGTCTTCTCTGAAGATACACCGCCTCCTGATATTCGTGTCTATATGAACCCGCGCTGGAGTCCAGACGGCACGATGCTGCTGATCGATGTCGGGTACTACGAAGGGCGCAGCCTGGCCCTGCTGCCGATCACCGGCGGCGAGGCGCGCCCGCTGCCGACGGCTGCCGGGCGTGGGGCCTGGTTGCCGGACGGGCGTGTGCTGGCCTGGGACTACGGATACGCCTATACGGAGCCGGGCCTGTATGTGGTCAACCCGGCAGATCTGAGCGCCTATACCACCATTCTAGACAACAGCTGGCACATCTTTGATGCCCGTCCGCTGGCCAGCGCGGCAGCCGTAATCCTGCGTGCTCCCGGCGGGGATATCATGGGGCCGGGCGTGGCCCAACCATTCCTGGTGCCGATTCTGCCTGACGCGCTGCCTATCCCCCAGGGCCAGGGTGGCCTGATCGAAGCACCCCTCCTGGCGCCGGGAGGCAGCTTTGCCGCTGGCCTGCGTAACGCCAGCTACGATGAATTCGGGCTGTCCGGGCGGCTGGTGATCCTCAACCTGGAAACGGGTGAACGAGTCGCCATCAGCACGCCGGGCAACATCTGGAACCTGCAGTGGGGAGGAGTCCGCTAAATGGCCGGAGAACGTATCCTGATTGTGGAAGACGACGAGCAGATCGTTCAGACGGTGCGGCGCGGCCTGATCTACGAGGGCTATACCGTTGACGTGGCGATGGATGGTCCCGGTGGGCTGCAGAAAGCCCGTGATGTCGCGCCGGATCTGGTTATCCTCGACCTGATGCTGCCCGGTCTGGACGGCATCGAGGTTTGCCGTCGCCTGCGCGCCGCCAGCGATGTGCCCGTCCTGATGCTCACCGCCCGCGACGGCGTCTCCGACCGCGTAGCGGGGCTGGACGCCGGGGCGGATGATTACCTGGTCAAACCATTTGCCTTCGACGAGCTACTGGCCCGCATCCGGGCGCTCTTCCGCCGTTCACAGCCCAGCTCAACGCCGGAAGTGTTACGCTTCGCCGATCTGACACTGGATACTGGCACGCGGCGGGCGCAGCGTGGCGAGCGCGTGATCGACCTGACAGCCAAGGAATACGAGTTGCTGGAACTGTTCATGCGTCACCCGCGTCAGGTGCTGACCCGTGATCTGATCTTCGACCGGGTCTGGCGCTACGACTTCGGCGGGGAGAGCAATATCATCGAGGTGTACGTGCGCTATCTGCGGCAGAAGACCGAAGGTCCCGGTGAGCCACGTCTGATTCACACCGTGCGCGGGGTCGGCTACGTACTCCGGGAAGAATAGCCATAATCAGGCAATGGCCGCGACTCGTCTCCGGCCAGAAAGAGGGGGACCATGTCTGATTCGACCGCGCTGGGCGGAGCAGGGACATCCTCGACCGAATACGTCAAGGGCTACGAGACTGCCCTGGCCTATGCCTGGCACCGCTTCAACAGCTACGACCGGCAATCCAGCATGCTCAAGATGCGCTACCAGCGCATCCGCTTCTACATCATTGTCGCCTCTTTGCTGACCACCATTCTGTCGGTGATGAGCGTGGTGGAAGACAGTTCGCGCTACTGGCGGCTGCTCTTTCTGGTGGCCGGTCTGGCACTGTTCATCGTTGGCCTGCGCCTGATCCTGGGGGCGCGCAACATCGAGCCGGTAGCCGATGGAACCCGTCGCCGTTTGGACGATATGATGCGCCTGCTGACCGGCCGCCAGCAGGCAGCATCGCTGGCGCGGAGCCAGACGCCTCCTGGCCAGCGCGCCCGGCGGATCAGGAGCGTCATCGCGGTGATCTTCGGGCTGATACTGTTTGCGGCGGGCGGGTTCTTCTGGATTGTCAGCAATGGATCGGCGGAGATCGCCGCTGTGGTGGGCGGCTGGACAATCCTGCCCTGGATGCGCACGTTGCTGATCATGGTGCTGATCGCCCTGCCGCTGGTCAGCGCCGGCCTGCTGGATTTCGCCTCGCGCTTTGAATCGCGGCGCAACTGGATCGGCTTCCGCCTGGCGGCGGAGCAAATCCGCCGTGCGATCTACACCCTGCGTGTGCGCAACTACTACGAAGACCTGACGACCGCCGACCTGGAAGGGCTTAACGCGGTGGTCAAAAAGGCCCGCGAGACGCTCTCCGAGGTGGGGGTCACCGCCCCGATGCTCAGTGAGGACTTCAACCCGGAGAGCGGGCCGGTCAAGCCTAACCACGTGTACCTGCCCGACCAGGACGATGGTTACGCCCCCCTGGATGTGGAGCAGTACTTCCGTCTGCGGCTGATCCCCCAACTTAACTGGTACCGCGACCGTATCAAGCGCGACTACGGACGTTCGCGTTACTATCGCATATGGATCCTGCTGTTTGGCGGATTGGGCGCGCTGCTAACTGCCTTTAACCTGAGCGAGTTTGCGGCGGTCACTGCCGCCCTGGTGACGGCCATCGTCACCTGGCTGGCCTTGATGGCCCACGAGCAGAACTTCCGGGTTTATGCCGCCACCCTGGCCAAGATCGAGGAACTGGCCGCCGACTACCGGATCAAAGAGAACACCGCTATGCCCGCTGACATCGAGAAGTTTGTGGACGATGTGGAGCAGGTTCTGGCTGACGAGCGCGACAACTGGAGCCAGGGCGTGCTGCAGGCCCAGGATGTGATCGAGGACAACCTGAGCCGGATGGCTCGCGGCGAGACATGGGAAGATCTCTTCAAGCCGGAGACGGCCACGGCCGCCGGCGCGAGGGAAGGCGTGGAGGAAAAGCCGCCCGCGCCGGTCACTACCCGCCGCAGCAGGCAACGCTAAGCCTGGAAACGATCCTCGCCGGGCGTGGGGGAGTTCCCTCGCGCCCGGCGGTCCTTTGTTATCAGGAAGAAGATGAGCAAAGCCACTGCATCCGGCTTGAGCGCCCGTGCCAGCTCCCTGAAATAGCAGGCCGAATCGGGCTGGTTGAGGTGGGTGAAGAGCGAGAAGACCAGCGCCAGATCGATAGACGCGTTTTCCAGTGACAGCTGGTATTCCTGCATCGGGATACCCCAGGGGTGATAGTGCTGGTTGTAGATGTCAGCGTGGATGAACGTGCAGCGGTCGGGGGGATACCGCGGCGGTCAAAGGCGATATCCTGCTCGCGAATACAGAAAGCGAAGCAGTCGCTTGAAGAGGAATTGCATGGGAGTGCCCCTTTAAGATATGCTTTTGAGCGGCGAAGAGCAGCGTATATACCAATGCGTCTCAAACAGGCAACGGCAGGGTCTTCTCCGATGAAATACACCGCGAACTGGAATAAGGCAGATCCCCTGACGTATTTCCAGCGCATCACGCACAGCCGCACTTTGGCCCCAGGAATACTGATCGCATTATCTGTCTATCAGGCGATCATGTACAGCTTTATCCTGCGCATGAAGATGCACATGTCCGTTGTCGCGCTCCCCTGGGTGATGAACCATCCCGCCTACCGGCTATATGACAATATCCGCATCGGGTATACCCCGGGGCACCTCTGGCTTGGAGCATGGCTTACCACTCTGATTCCTGATCCGATCCTGCGCCTGCGATTGAGCATGGCGGTTGTAGTTACGCTCACCCTGCTGGCGCTGGCCTGGCTGGCACGCAAATGGTGGTCTCCGGGCATCGCTGTGGTCACGGCGGCAGCCTATGTGGCCTGGGGCCCCGTTCTGATGGATCACGCACTGTACTTCGAAGTCATGATGGGGTTCTACACGTTGTTGGCGCTGATGTGCTGGCATGAGGTTGAGACGCATAGATGGCGCATCTTCCTGGCTGGCCTGTTGATCGGGCTGGTCCTCATCACCAAGAATCAGGGCGTGCTGGTGCCAGGAGCGTTTATCCTCTGGCGCGTTGCCGCCGCGCCTGCCCGCAACTGGCGTGCGACCGGGCGTGATCTCCTGCTGTTCAGCCTGGGGGTAACCATCCTCCCGGCCACGGCGGCAACAATACTCCTGGCACAGGGGCTTCTGGAGCGCGCCCTGGTGCAATTTGGCGCGACGCTGGATACCTACATCGGGCAATACAGCCGCTGGCCTTCTCTATCGGACGGGCTGCTCCTGGCAGTATGGCTGGCCCTTGTCCCGGTCTACCTGATCGATGCGCTACGCCGCCGAGCCTTCTGGGGGCAACGCGCCATGCTGCTGGCGCTCCTCCTGCTTGTTATGCTGACTCCGGTCTACCCACGTTATGGGCGCTTCCACCTTTCAGGAGCGGTACCATTTGTCGCGCTCATGACTGCGGGCGGGCTTGACACGCTCTGGCAGGGCCGACAGCGGTTTGCGCGTGGCGCCGCTGTTGTTCTGTTGCTGCTGGTGTTCCTGCCAGGTTTCGTTCTGCCCGTGTATTACCGGATCAAGCTAGGGCCGTTGAATGCCGAGCTGGACACACATTACCCGCTTGCCGCCTGGGTCAGGCAGGAAACCGGCGCCCCGCCCGGCACACAGGTCTGGATCCTGCCGGACATCGATCCTACTGACAACTTCTATCCGGTCAGCGGTTATCTTCCCCCCCGTTTCTGGATGCAGGCTTACTTTTTTGAAAGCACTCCCGGCGTCGCAGACGCGCTCCGGGCAGCGCTAGAAGCCGATCCACCGCCCTATGTGCTGGTCATTGAGCGCTGGCGGAATCAGATTCCGGGTATGCAACTCGCCTATCTCAACGAACGATATGTGGTGCTGGACACAGCAGAAATGCCGAACGATCTGGAGTCCGTCACCCTCTATCGCCGCCGCTCCTGAGGCCGATCTACGAGTGCGCCCAGCTCTGGCAACAGCGATCGGACGATACTCGCCGGAGTGAAGGCATCCCCGATGGCCGTTGCGGCCCCCGCGCCCAGCCGCGCGCGCTCGTCCGGTGCTTCTACCAAGGCGCGGATCGCTGCCGCCAGCGCCCTGGCGTCCCCCGGCGGCACCGTCAGCAGGTGCTCGCCCGGCGTGAAGAATTCCCGGACCGCCGCCGACTCCGCCGTGATGACTGGTTTGCCCAGCGCCAGGCACTGGAAAAGCTTGTTGGGCACCACGTAATCAGTTTTGGCGCGCGCGCCGAACACCCCCAGGCAGATATCTGCTGCCGCGACACGGGCCGGCAACTCCGGCGGTGGCACCGGATCGACGAAGGTCACGTTGGCCACCCCCAGCGCTTCCGCCCGGCGGCGCATAGCTGCATAGGTTTGCCCACGTCCAATCAATTCAAAGCGCAGGCGGGGATCATGGCGCAGCAAATGCGCTGCCTCCAGGATTACCTCCACCCCGTGGAAGGGGATATACGTACCGAAGAACTGGATCAGCAGGTCGCGGCGAGCTGGATCAGTATCGGGGACTAGACCGGGATGCCACCATTCGGGATAGACGCCAACCGGGACTACGCCCAGCCGATCGGCTGCCGCCCCGACGATCGTCCTGAATGCCGTTCGGTGAGCGGCTGTGTCTGTGAAGATCAGCGGAGCCAGGGCGCAATTGATGCGATCCACCGTGCGCCAGATCGCTGCCTTGAGCGAGCGCGGGGAGAGGGTTTCGCGATCCTGCACAGCGCTGTCGTACAGGCCGACCAGGTAATCGACCGCCACCGGTCGCCCTAACCAGCGCCCGAACAACAGGGCAAACGGGGCAATAAGCTGGTTAAACGCCGCCAACAGGAACACGTCCGTCGTGGGCGCTTCCTGGTGCATCGTCCGCCATAACAACCCCAGGCGACCAAAGGTGCGCCGATCGCTGGGAATCGGCGCAGCCCGTACCTCCCAGCCACAGGCTTCCAGCCCGGCACGGAGGATCTGGTTGCGCGGGTAATGCGCCTTAAAGGCGCCGATCACACTGATGGTTGGCATCCCAGCTCCCGGCATCCTTCCGCTGCCTACTTCTGCTCCGCCAGCGCCCAGCCCTGCCAGCCACGTGCCTGCCAGGCAGCGTATAACGCGATCGATCCCGCCGTCGCCACGTTCAGGCTTTCCACATGGCCGCGCATGGGCAGCGTGACCAGCAGATCGCAGGTGTCGCGCACAAGCCGGCGCATGCCGTCGCCTTCCCCGCCCAGCACGAAGCACAGGTTGATGTTCAGGTCAACCCGATCCAGGGGCTGGATATTCGGCCCGATATCCAGGCCGACAATCCATACATCATTATCTTTGAGTTCCTTGAGGGCAGAAACCAGATTGCCCACCTGGGCGACCAGCAGATGCTCCACCGCGCCGGAAGAAGCCGAGACCACCGCCTCGGTGACACCGACGCCGCGCCGTTCCTGCAGGATGACGCCGTGCAAACCGACCGCGTCAGCGATACGCAGCAGACTGCCCACATTCTGCGGGTCCTGTAGCAGGTCCAGCGCCAGGAAAAAGTTGCGCTCGTGGCGCAGCACCGAGGTATCCAGCAGGTCGCGCAGCGTGGCATAGGGATACGGGCCGCAGCGCAGCACCACACCCTGATGGTTGGCCCCTTTGGCCAGGTCGTCAATGACACGGCGCGGCACACGGCGGATGCCTACCCCACGCGCCTCCGCCGTGCTGATGATCTCCAGGATCGGCCCCTTTTCCTCCACTGTCTCCAGCAGCAGGAGCTGCTCAAAGTGGCGGCGGTTGGCCCGCAACGATTCCAGCACCGGCCAGCGACCGTACAGAAATTCCGACATACCCGTTTCACCTCCTGCCCTGCAACTGCCATCCCTCAGCAATAACCCCGGCCAGGGGGCGAGGTCACGACCGCGCCAGCGCAGCTAACAGAACAAGCGGCGGAACCCGTCCGCCGCTGTCCCCTGCTCCTGTGTCCGCTCGCCTTTCAGAATACCACCCCCGCTAGCTCACCTTCCACAGTGTACCTTCTGGCCGATCCTCCAGGGTGATTCCCAGCGCGGCCAGCTCGTTACGAATGCGGTCGGAAGTCGCCCAGTCCTTGCGGGCACGGGCCTCTGTACGCAGGGCCACCAGCAGGTTAATCAGCCCGGCTTCGCGCTCAGCGTTGGCGCTGGCCGCATCGCGTTCAGGAATGATGCCCAGGACCTTGCCGCCCAGGTCGCGGTACACCGCGTCGATCTGCTCCAGCACACCCCGCCCGATCGCCGTCCCGCTGTTCAGCAGGGTGTAGACCTCGCGGGTGAAAGTCTGCAGGACACTGAGGGCCAGCGGGGCGTTGAAGTCGTCATCCAGGGCGGCGGCAAAATCGGCCCGCGCCCGCGCTACCTCGGCCAGAATTGCGTTTCCGGCATCGCCTTCCGGCGCGGCGGCCATCATGGCGCGGGTTAGCCGGGCCGCGCCATAGAGCCGTTCCCAGCCCCTGACCGCGCTATCCAGCGCTTCCTCGCTGAAAACGATCGGGTTGGAGTAATGCGAGGTAAACATGAACAGGCGGATCGCTTCGGGCCGCCACTTTTTCAGCGCATCTTTGATCGTGTAGAAGTTGCCCAGGCTCTTGGACATCTTAACCGGGACGCCGTCCTCATCCGGCACCTGCAGGCTGCCGGTCAGCATCCAGTAGCGGGCGAAGGGCGCGTCATGGGCGCATTCGCTCTGGGCGATCTCGCACTCGTTGTGCGGGAAGATGTTATCGACGCCGCCACCGTGAATATCAAAGGTGGTGCCCAGGTACTTGCCTGCCATGGCCGAGCACTCGATATGCCAGCCGGGGAAGCCCACTCCCCACGGGCTATCCCAGCGCAGGATATGCTCTGGTTCAGCCCGCTTCCACAGGGCAAAGTCTTCCGGATGGCGCTTTTCATCGCGCACATCCTCGCGGGCGCCCGCCTCCTGATCTTCCAGGCGGCGGTTGGAGAGCTTGCCGTATTCCGGGTACGAACGCACATCAAAGTAGACATTGCCATCCACGACATAGGCATGGCCTTTGTCGATCAGGCGCTGGATCATGGCGATCTGCTCCGGAATGTGCCCGCTGGCCCGCGGGCTGATGTCCGGGCGCGTGACGCCCAGGGCGTCCATATCGGCGAAGTATTCGCGGGTGTAGTACTCCACGATCTGCATGGGCCGGGCGGCCAGCTGGCGGGCTTTCTTGAGGATGCGGTCCTCGCCGCTATCCAGCAGATGGCCGACATCGGTGATATTCTGCACGTAGAGCACGTCCCAGCCGCTGTAGCGCAGCCAGCGTACCACCATGTCGAAGTTGATGTAAGTCTTGGCGTGGCCCACATGCGCGTAGTCCTGGACGGTTGGACCGCACACGTACATGTTGACTTTGCCCGGCTCCACGGGCACAAATTCCTGTTTTTCCCGGCCAAGCACGTTGAAGATTCGCAGTGTCATAAGTCCCTTCCGTCCTGCGTGGGCAATCCCTGTGCTACAACAATTTTGTCTGCCGGTATTGTACCGCATCCATCAGGCGCTGATAAGCGCGGGCTGCAGGGGAGGCGAAGAGGGGGGAGGCCCGATGCGCAGCCTGGCTTGCATGAGGCTGCCATGCTTCAGCCTTGTGTTTCAGCGCATGGCGGCACAGGCCGCTTCATCCAAACAGTACAGGGTCAGCGTTGGACTGTGCCAGATGCGCATGCTATTCATGAACTGGTCGGAACCCGGCCAGACGGGCCGCTCTACCCGTGCCAACACTGGCAGATTATCCCAGAGTGCCAGATAGTCACGTATGAACTCTTTCTGACTGGGTGTGATCAGCGGATTCAGAAGATCATCGTAAAGCAGCGCATCCGACAATAGCACCAGGTCTACGCCGGAAGCACGGAGTTCCTCCGGCGTAGGGTATGACCCGTAATAGTTCTGCGTTTGCGGGAAGTAGGCCGGGTCCAGCGCAACATTGTATGACCCATTCAGATGAATAGTTGTTCCAGGGGGGACATGTTCTGTGATCCAGGCGGTCATGAGATCGCGGGTATCTGTGTGGAACAACTGAAGAGCAGGCAATGTATAGACCAGCGGCATGGCCACGATAGCTGCTGCGATCAGCCCGCCCCGCACCTGGGCGGGGCCGGGTAACCATGTGCGTAGCTGCACTGCCCCCAACCCACTCAGGGCAGCAAACACCGGGATTATCGGTACCAGCATTTGTTCCGCCATATTGGGGCGAACCGTCCGCAGGACCACATAACTGTAAGGCACAATGAACCCCAGCAACAACAACATGGGTAAAGCCGTGGAGTTTCCCTGCCGGGATACGCGCGGGCGAAAGAATGCTATAGCGACGCCGAGTACACCCAATACGGTCGCCGGAATACCTACGCCAAATACGACCAGATACCGGTATTCATAAAACAGTCCCACCCATTTCGATACTCCCGTAGCGCCATCGGCCACGTACTGATTGCTGATATATTGAAAATCGTGCAAGAACATTGCTGGATCACGCAGCAGGTAAGGGGTGGTCAGCACGAAACTCACCGGGAACAACAACCATCCCAGTAACACTTGACGGAGCATGGCTCTTGATGGGTTACGGTATAGCAACACACACCCCACAAAGAACAACACAAGTGACACCGCCGCCGCATTGTACCGACAGCCTGCTGCCAGCCCGGCCATAATCCCACTGAGTACCAGCAGGCCGCGCTGCCCTTGATTCTCCCGTAGCGTTGCAAGGGCCGCCCATGCACTTACTGCCGCAAATCCTGCGGCCAGACTGCTGGTCGTGGCATAATGCGCATGCTGCACCATCGGCAATGAGACCGCTGTCAATAGCCCGGCTATTGCTCCCCCGAAGGGATGGCCGCTCAGTTGCTTCCCCAGCGCGAATGCACCCGCCACCGCCAGTAACCCGCCCAGCGCTGAGAAATAGCGTGTTTGAACATACAGCCGGAAGGGGGCGTATTCCCGCGCGCCAATGTCCTGATCTGTGCCGTCAATGTTCTCCCGATCGGCAAGCGTAAGCCCATCTTCCGCGTTGGTCAGCCAGTACGTTACGAAGTTGAGATTGATCAGAAAATTGGGATTCTCGAAAAACTGCGGGTGTAGTTGTCGCCGCAGCAACATTTGAAGCGGCTTACTCACCTGATGAAATTCATCTGGATGGAAAGCACTGTTGGGGCTAAGCGTCTGGTTCCTGGCATAGGACGGGAAGTACGCCGGATCCGGTTGCCCGTAGGTGATTCCAGGAATCCGTAGCCCGGCGGCAAAGAGCAGCAGCAGGACCACAAAGGCCAGCTTGGCACCGTATCCGTTTTTCCTCAGCAGGGCCATCTTGCCAGCCTCTATCCGCTTCTCGTCCCCTTCGCAGCTCGGGGGCAATCCAGGCTGCAAAACGCACGCGAATTATAAACGCGGGATCAGCTATAATCCAATCCGATTACCTGCCCTGGTTGGATGGAGCGCCCGTGAGACTCTCGATCGCCATTGTCAGCTACAACACCGCCCCCCTGCTGGTGCGCTGCCTGGAGTCCATTACCCGCTACGCCGCCGACCTGGAGCCTGAGATCATCGTGGTCGATAACGGCAGTATGGATGACTCGGTGGCTCTGGTCCAGGCGCGCTACCCGGCGGCCCGACTGATCCTGCCAGGCCGCAATACCTTTTACAGCGCGGGCAACAACCTGGCCATCCGCGCCGCACAGGGCGATGCGATCCTGGTGTTGAACCCGGATACCGAATTGCATCCCGGCGCGTTGCAGGCGCTGGCGGCCTATCTGGAGGCTAATCCTGCCTGCGGGCTGGCGACGGCTCGTCAGGTCTGGACGGATGGACGGACGACACTGCCGATCTGCTCCCGCTTCAACACCTATGCTGACCTGTGGCTGGGGGCGACCTTCGCGGGGGCGCTGCTGCCCGTCTGGCGGGAAGCGCGGCGTGCCCGGATGTGGTACGCGGACTGGAATCGTCTGAGCGATCGGGAGGTCGACGTAGCCCCCGGTTCATGCATGCTGCTGCGCCGCGCCGCGCTGGAGATGGTTGGCCTTTTCGATGAGGCTATGCCGATGTACTTCAGCGACGATGACCTGTGCTGGCGGCTAAAGGCAAGGGGGTATACGGTGCAGTATCTGGCCGGGGCGGTCATCACCCACGCTGAGCGGGCCACCACCCGCCACATCAGCCGTCGTGCCCGGCAGATGTATTATGCAGACCTGGCCGTCTATGCCCGCAAGCACTTTGGCCGGTTGCGCGCTGCGCCCCTGATCGCCGCTGCCGGGCTAACCCGCCACCTGCTTGACCGCCGGGAGGCTCAGCCGGGGTTGCGGGCGACGTAGATCAGTTCGGTAGCGAGCAGGCCGGGCAGCACTGGCGCGGCTAATGGACGTCCCCGCCGCCGAGCCAGGGCATTGAGCAGAGTCTGCAGACCGCTGCCGGTGATGTACAGCGCCTCCACCGGGTAGCCCTGCTGTTCCAGCAGCGCCCGCCCGGTGCGGACCGTGTACAGGTGGCAGTGGGTGCGATCCAGCACCCCGTAGTCAGTGTAATCGAAGCGGCCCAGCAGCAACAACAGCCGGTAGCGCCAGTGGGCAATGTTGGGAAGCGAGACGATCACGCGCGCGCCTGGCTTCAGCAGCGTCCGCGCCTCCGCCAGCACCCGCTCCGGTTGCCTGAGGTGCTCCAGCACCGCCGCCGCCAGCAGCACGTCATACGGCCCACTGGCCCCGGCCACCGCCAGCGCCCCCGGCACATCCAGATCGACTGTATACACCTCACTGCACCGCCCGGCAGCGATGGCCACCGCTGCCGGATCGATCTCCAGGCCGGTCACACGGCAGCCCAGCGCCGCTTCCATGTATCCAGACAGGTAGCCGGAGGAACAGCCCAGCTCCAGCACGCAGCTCCCACGCGGGATCAGGCGCATCAGGATGCTGTGCGCTTCATCAGGGTGGGCGGTTGCCGGGTCGTAAAGGGCATCCCGGTGATACTTCGGCACGGCGGTCATGGTGCGGGCGGCTCCTGGCGGGCATCTTCCAGCACATAGATCATCGCTTCCCCGAACAGGTTGGGCCACACATCGCGCAGAATGGGCGTGCCCTGGTAGGCGATCTGCTGCGTGATGCGGAAGCCGAGTTGCGCCGCCCACCAGCGGAAGTCCGCCACCGTCCAGAACCGCAGGTGCTCACCGGGTGTCACTACCCATTGCAGTGGAAAGCGGCCCAGCAGCAGACGCAGCCGGTGCTGGTGGTAACCGGTGTTCGGCACGCTAACGATCAACATCCGGGCACGGTGGCGCAGATCGTTCAACAGCGCCTCCGGGTCGGGGATGTGCTCCAGAATTTCGCTCATGAGGATGCAGTCGTAGTCGGTGTCGATAAAAGTGCTGACCGGCTGTTTGATATCTGCCAGCGTCACATCCAGCCCGATCGATCGGCAATACTCGACCGCTTTCGGGGAGATATCTACGCCGTGCGCGTCAATGCCAAGTTGCTCGACCAGATACTTAAGGATCGCGCCGTCGCCCACGCCCAGGTCGAGCACCTTGCTGCCGGGCGGGATGACACGGGCCAGCGCCTCCGCCCGCGCCCGGCGAAAGGGCGAGAGCTTGCCCAGGCCGCTCCCTGCCTTGGCGTCCCAGTAGTCGTCGTAACTGGTCACGCCGACGCGGGCTGTTTCCGGGTAGGCCAGCAGGCGGCGCAGACCCCGGTAGCGGTTGGCCAGCCACAGGTAGGGCGGAAAGCGGCGCAGGATCGGCTTGAGGTGAGTCATGGTGGGGTCACACTCTTGCGTGCACTCAGGGTGGGCGGCGCATTTGCCGGGTATTTTAGGGAGCGTAGGCGGCTTTGTCCAGTCAACGGGAAGGGGCGTACAATGACGACTAGAGGGGAGGGACAGAACCCATGAAAATTCTGATCTACGGGGCCGGGGTGCAGGGCAGTGTGATCGCGGCGCGGCTTTACGCCGCCGGGCATGAGGTGAGCCTGCTGGCGCGCGGCAGGCGGCTGGCCGACCTGCGCGAGCATGGCATTGTCCTGGAGGACGCGCGTACAGGCATCCGCAGCACAACAACGGTGCCGTTGGTGGAAGCGCTGGCGCCCACCGAAGCTTATGATCTGATCGTGGTGTGCATGCGCAAGAACCAGGTGGCCGACGTGCTGCCAGTCTTGGCCGCTAACAAGGCGACTCCGGCGGTGCTGTTCCTGGGCAATAACGCCGCCGGGCCGGACGCTTACGCGGCGGCGCTGGGCCGCGAGCGGGTGCTGTTCGGCTTCACCACGGTGGGCGGCACGCGGGAGGGGCACATCGTGCGCCACACCGGCGGGGCACAACGGATCCGCCTGGTCATCGGGGAGTTGAACGGGCAGGTCACGCCGCGCCTGCGCGAGATCGTTGATGCTTTCGCCGATGGCGGGATTGATGTGGTGATCAGCCCGGCCATCGATGCCTGGCTCAAAGCGCATGCCGCGCTGGTGTTGCCGCTGGCCGGGGCGGTTTACGCCGCTGGCGGGGATATCTACCGCGCTGGACACACCCGCGACGCTATCACGCTGGCGGTGCGGGCCGCTCGTGAGGGCTTTCAGGCGCTGCGGGCGCTCGGTTTTCCACTGGTGCCAGCGGCTATTCAGGTTTACCGCTGGCTGCCGGAGCCGCTGCTGGTGCTGCTGCTCTCCCGGCTGGCCCGTACGGCCATGGCCGAGTTGGCCGTGGCCAGCCATGCCAACGCCGCCCGTGATGAGATGGCTGCGCTGGACGCTGAATGCCGGGTGCTTTTCCGGCGGGCGGGCACGCCAACCCCGGCCTGGGAGCAGATCATGCGCTATGTGGACTCGACGATCCCGATCTTGCCGGAAGGGAGCGCGGCCCTGCCACTGGACTGGCGCGGCGTCTGGTTGCTGGCGGGCGGGCTGCTGGGGATACTGCTCCTGGTGGTGGCGTTGCCGGTTTTGCTCAAGCCCTGGCGTTCTGTTCGTCGATGTAGGTGATGAAGTCTAGCTCGCCCGGCGGGTAGCCCCAGTGCGCCAACAGCATGGCGGCCTCACTGCGGTGATGGGTAGCGTGGTTGACCTGGTGGATCATCATCTGCCACAGCGGGTAGCTGTACGTCCGGCCCCAGCGGGTGGTGTAGGTGATGACCGTGCCCAGCAGGTCGTTGTCCAGCGCCGCGACGAAGGCCTGCGTGTCCGTCTCAACGGCGTCCCAGCATCCCTGCAATGTGGCCAGATCAGAGCACTCCGCAGCGGTCAGGAACTCCGGCGGCTCCCAATGGCGGAAGCGCGCCAGCCAGTGCCGTTGCGCGCCGAGGGTGTGCACCAGCGTATCGCGGACAGAGGAGAAGCTCGCGCCGGGTCCGGGAACCGGGGCGGTGAACTGGTCGCCGGTGAGCTGACTGGCGGCGGCCAGAACGCGGGCGCTAGCCCAGGCGTTATAGGCGTAAAGCGTCCGAATGGCGGTGATGAACATACGGGAGTCCTGTCCTCTTGCATGCCCGGCGGTATCCGGCTGCTGCCGGGCTTTCCCGTGAACATACCCCCTCTTAGTACAGATTCTAGCATATATTGCCTGATCTACGGGCAACTTCTGGCGGCACCTGCCCTGATTTCGGTATAACCGGCGCAGGGAGGTGAAAGACGCGCATGAATCTCGACAGGCGGTTGCTCAGGTTGCTGCGCGGGGAGCGTCCCCGGCTGGCGCTGACGGTTGGCCTCGGTGTGCTGGGTGGGGTGCTGCTGGTGCTGCAGGCTCGCGTACTCAGCCGGGCCATCGCCGGGGTCTTCCTGGGCGGGCAGACGCTGGTCGAGGTGACGCCACTGTTGCTGGCGCTGGCCGGCCTGGCGCTGGCGCGGGCGGGGGTTGCCTGGCTGAGCGTGTCCGCTGCTGATGCGCTGGCCGGGCGGATCAAACAGGCCCTGCGCTCGGCACTGTACAGCCACCTGCTGGCGCTTGGCCCGGCCTATACGGGCGGCGAACGCAGCGGCGAACTGGTTGCCGCCGCCCTGCAGGGCGTGGAGGAACTGGATGCTTATTTCCGCGACTATCTGCCGGCGCTGGTCCTGGCCGCGCTGGTCCCGCTGACCTTCCTCGCTTTTATCCTGCCGCTGGAGCCGCTTTCGGGGCTGGTGTTGCTGCTCACCGCGCCGCTGATCCCGTTCTTTATGGTGCTGATCGGGGCGCTGGCGCGGGGAGTCACCCGCCGCCAGTGGCAGACGCTCAGCCGGATGAGCGCCCACTTCCTGGACGCCCTGCAGGGTCTGACGACGCTCAAGCTGTTCGGGCGCAGCCGCCGCCAGGTTGAGGTCATCGCCAGCATTAGCGATCGCTGGCGGGCGACCACGCTGGGCGTGCTGCGGGTGGCTTTTCTTTCCGCGCTGACTCTGGAGCTAATTGCCACGCTCAGCACGGCAATTGTGGCGGTGGAGATCGGCGTGCGGCTGCTGTACGGCCTGCTCGATTTCGAGGGGGCGCTGTTTGTGCTGGTGCTGGCTCCGGAATACTACCTGCCGCTGCGGACACTGGGCGTGCGCTTCCACGCCGGGATCAGCGGTGTAACGGCAGCGGTGCGCATCTTCGACATCCTGGAAACACCGGCAGTCGCATCGGCCCCCTCCTTGACTGTGCCCTCCCGCTCCGTCCCTCAGCGGATGTGCATCGCCTTCAACGATATCCGCTACGCCTATGATGGCGGGCGGCGCGTCGCCCTGGACGGCGTCACCTTCATGGTGGAGCCGGGCCAGCAGGTGGCGCTGGTCGGGCCGTCTGGCGCGGGCAAGAGCACGATCGCTGCACTGCTGCTGCGCTTCATCGCGCCCGATTCCGGGACAATCACGGTCGATGGCGTCCCGCTGGCGGCCATCGCCGCGGATGTCTGGCGGGCGCGGCTGGCCTGGGTTCCCCAGCAGCCGTACCTGTTCAACACCAGCATTCTGGAGAATATCCGCCTGGGTCGCCCCGGAGCCACGCCGGACGAAGTCATTTTCGCTGCCCGACAGGCTGGCGCCGATGACTTCATCTGCGCCCTGCCGGACGGCTACGCGACCGTGATCGGGGAACGCGGGGCGCGCCTTTCCGGCGGGCAGGCGCAGCGGATCGCCCTGGCCCGCGCCTTCCTGCGCGATGCGCCGCTGCTGATCCTGGATGAGCCAACTGCTCACCTGGACGCTGAGAGCGAGGCGCTGGTGGAGGAGGCGATCGGGCGGCTGCTGCGCGGGCGTACGGCGCTGATCATCGCCCACCGCCTGCACACGGTTGCCCGCGCCGATCGGATCATCGTTCTCGATGAGGGGCGTGTGATCGAGAGCGGCTCTCATGCGGAATTGCGGGCGGCGGGTGGGTTGTACAGCCGGTTGCTGGCGGCCTACGATCCCCAGCTATTGGCTGGCTGATCCAGTCGCGCAGATTGCAATGTGGTGCAACTCACCGGTCTGTACAACGTATGTAATGGTACAGAGGGGGGTACCCTTTCAAATCGATCATCACACAGGAGCATATTGACGAGATGAGCAAGCGAGTCCTGGTCGCCTATGCCAGCAAGACCGGCGCCACGGCTGAGGTGGCCGAATTCATGGGCAAGGTGTTGCGGGAAGCAGGCGCTGAAGTGGACGTAGTGCCGATCAAGAACGTGCGCGACCTGGACGGCTATGATCTGGCCTTTGTCGGTAGCGCCATCCGTGTTGGCCAGTGGCTCAAGGAAGCGGTGTCCTTTGTGGAAGCGCACAAAGACGCGCTGAGCCAGCGCCCAACCGCGTTCTTCACCGTGTGCCTGACCTTACATGAGGACACACCGGAAAACCGCCAGACCGTGCATGCCTATCTCGACCCTGTGCGGGCCATCTTCACCCCGCAGGCGGAAGGATTCTTCGCCGGGAGGATGCTGCCGGCGCGGTTGGGCCTGCTGGAGAAGATGATGATGCGCATGATGAAACCGCCGGAGGGCGACTTCCGCGACTGGGATGCGATCCGGGCCTGGACGGGGGAAACCTATGCGCAGCTGGCCGGGTGAGTTCTTCCTGGTATAGGAAGATAGCCCGGCAGAAGTCGTGGGCGATGGCGTTGCGAATTTTGCAACGTGCCCTGTCGCCCGGCAATAATGCAGTACGGCGGCCCCTGAATGTTCAGGAGCCGCCGTGTGCTTTCCAAAACAGGCTCCAGGAGGGCACAGATGCTGGTATAAGGAGCCTGTCTCAGTTGAGATGGCATCGCCCGGTAGGGATGGGGCAGCAACGATCAACGATGCGGGCGGCGATGAGCAATAATGGAGATTGACGATGGCGATGCCCGGCTAAGTCCGGAGTGTGATAGTGGGCTTCAACGGTGAACTCGCCTGCACAGACGATGCTACAGGGGGGGGATTGAACATTGAGGGTCAATGTCAGTAGCTTCGTCTGTGCAGGCGAGTCCACGGGCAGTGATGGGGTTGGGATGGTGGACTCTGCCGATCAAGCGTTTTCACGCTCAACCATACGTACCATAGCACACATTTGTTGATAAATCCAGTCATTTTTATAAGAATTCGATGAGAAACAGGAACCGGGGTGGCCATCCCTGACCACCCCGGTGAGTACTCCGGATTGCCTCTGGGCCGGGTACAGGCACGCTGCCTAACCTTCGCGCTTGGGCTTTTCCTCTCCGCGCCCGGCCAGGAGCATATAGGCGCCCGCCACGATCATGATCACCGCCACGACAACACTGATGACCGGGCCAACCGTTTCGACCGCACTGAACAGGAACGCCAGCGCCATCAGCACCATGATCCCGCCGGGGATGAGGAGCGGCCACTGGCGGGTGTAGAGATAGGCAACGATGAATGGCAGGCCAATCACGCCCAGGACATAAGCCGGGACAAGCTGGGACTCATTGCCCGCCTCCCCCAGGAACAGCACCGGGATGATCGCTACCAGGACATAGGCCGGGATGGCCAGTCCCCACTGGCGGGTCCGGTAGGCGCTATAGGCAAAGGGCGCGGCGATCAGCAGCAGCACAATCACTGGCACCCAGACGCCGCTCAACTTGAGCACGGCAGCGATGACCACAACGACCAGCACCGCAGCGGAGACATAAGCCACAATGACCTGCCAGACCTGGCGCTCAGCCAGGTATAGCCAGCCGAAGCCGATGGCCGACACAGCCAGCGCCACAACCCACATCCAGACTTCCCACGATGCGTCAACGCTGTTGGTGATGATCTGGGCCAGACCCAGCAGAATCAGCGCAGCCCCGGCGATGATGCGCCCCCGATTCTTTTCTTGAAGCATGTTTTTTTACCCCCCTTGTGTGTGCTAGTGGGCGATGATGCTGTTGATCTATACGCGCCGGGAGCGGGCCGGGTTGCGCGGGGGAGGAGTAGGAATAAAGGTCTGTTGTCAGGCCGCGGGTTGTGCGCTAGGCTGAATCGTGCCTGGTGAAGATGTTCCGGCTTGGCTTCAGCCGCTGTGCAGCGCGTGCCCTTTTACCTGACCCGGACAGGAGACCGCGCGGCTTTACTGTGGAGGAATTTGCATGACTGAGGCCTTTGAACGGCTTAAGGCGCTGCTGGAGCAGCAGGGGGCCTTGCGGGAAGAACAGGTTATCGAGGTCGAGCGTGAGTTAGGCGCCCTGACCGCCGAAGAGCGCCTGTGGCTTTCCATCGAGCAGCACAACCGCCTGCAGCGCGCCGGCCAGACCATCACGGTTGAGCAGTACATCCAGGCGACCGCCATCCTGGAGAAGGCCACCCCCGGCAGCCCTGAATACCAGGAGGCGGAGCGGATCGTCGCCGCCTTTGAAAACGCCGCCTAGCCGGGTAGAATAAGCGCGGCCAGGCGCCAGACCGCCCCTTTCTGGCGGGCCTGAGGGTCTGGGCTGTGTCTTGCTGGCGGCTGCGTTTTGCCCCACCGGCTGTTGACCCCGACGGGTTTGATGACTACCATCTATTTTGTTCGCCATGGCGAGGTGCATAACCCGCAGCACATTCTTTACGGGCGGCTGCCGCGTTACCGGCTGAGCCAGCGGGGTCTTGAGCAGGCCGCCGCCGCCGCGGCGTACCTGCAGGATCGCCCGCTGACTGCTGTGATCAGCAGCCCGCGCCTGCGCGCCCGGCAGACGGCTGCCATCATCGCCCGCCCGCACGGGCTACCGTTGCGCCTTTCCACGCTGGTGGATGAAGTGCGCAGCCCGCATCAGGGTCGCGCCACCGCCGATCTGGAGGCCGAGGGCTGGCGGCTCTACGCCGATCTGCCGCCCGGCTATGAGACGCCGGAGGATGTCCTCAGGCGCGTCCTGCGCCTGATCGGACGGCTGCGGGCGGCTTACCCTGGCCAGGAGGTAGCAGTGGTCACCCACGGCGACATTGTGCTGGCCGTGCAGTTCTGGGTGGCCGGCATCCCCTTCACCGATGACACCAAGAATCGCGCCGCCTATCCCGCCACCGCGTCAATCACCACGCTGGCCTTTGTCGATGGCGCGCGCCTGCCAGCACTGAGCTACCTGCGACCGTATTGACCGCCGTTCTGTGGCGACGCCAGGATGGGCTTATGACCGTCATCCATTTTGTCCGGCATGGTCAGGTACACAACCCGGCGCAGCTGCTTTATGGGCGGCTGCCCCGCTTCCCGCTCAGTGCAACGGGCCGGGTGCAGGCGGAGGCCGCCGCCAGAGTCCTGCAGGCGCGCCCGCTGGCGGCTGTCTTCAGCAGCCCGCGTCTGCGCGCCGTCCAGACAGCCCGGATCATCGCCGGTCAGCATCCCGATTTGCGCGTGCGCATCTCCCGCCTGCTGGATGAGACGCATACCCCCCATGAAGGCCGCCCGCTGGCCGAGCTCGAAGCTAGCGGCTGGGATATGTTCACGGATATCCCGCCCCATTACGAACAGCCGGAAGACATCTTTAACCGGGCGCAGCGCTTCATCCGCCGGGTGCGTCGCCGCTTCCCGCAGGGCGAAGTCGTCGCCGTCACTCATGGGGAGCTGCTGCTGTGGATGCACCTGTGGGTGCGTGGCCTGCCCTTTACGCTGGAAACGCAGTTCCTGATCAACCCCTTCCCGGAAACCGCTTCCATCACTACCCTCACCTTCACCGATGGCGTAGAAGTCCCGACGCTGACCTATTGCCGCCCTTACTGAACAGGGCCTGCCCTCCCCGGAAGCGCCAGAGCGCAACACAAAAAGGGCGGCCCCCGGTTGAGGGCCGCCCCCGGACCTGCAAGCAAGACGCTTTACGGACCGGGCAGGGTGATGATTGGCGGCAGGGTGATAATCGGCGGCAGGGTGATGATGAGAGATAGTTTATTAATGGTCACGTAGCGTTCGGTGACGCTGCCATCCTGCAGGACCACACGCAAGGTGTACGTTGTCGTGGTCGCCGGACATTCCTCACGGGAGCCGATCCCGGAGACGCCAACGCCCTGGTAGTAGACCTCGCGGACGTTCTCCGTGTACCAGGAGACCGTGCCGCACCCGCCGGGGCCAACCGTGATCGCGCCGGTGCCGTTCACCGTGAAGTTGATGATCGCGCCGGGCGGCGGGGTCGGCGTGGCGGTGGCGGGTAGCGGGGTGGGTGTGGGCGGGCTTTCAAAGAAGAGCAGGCTGCTGCATGGCCCTTCCAGCCGGGTGACCGTGCCGGAAATCCAACCGCGTTGCCCGGCGAAGTTGACCACATACCAGCTTCCATCCAGACTCTGGCCGATGACCTCCAGGCTGCTGGCGGGGTTGAGCATCCCGATGACGGGGAAGACGGTCGCCGGGCCGCTGCGGATGTTGACATTGGTGCTGCCCGCCGTGCGTACCAGGCAGACCGATGCCTGCGGCGTTTCCGTAGGTGGTGCAGGGGTGGGGGGCACGCCGACAGGGGCCGCCCCGCCGCCCGGACTCAGCAGCAGCGTCAGCGCACCGGACGCCTCCGGCGCCCAGCCGGAAAGGACGATCTCGTACAGGCCGCTATCCGGACCGATGGTCAGGTCTGTCCCCTGCAAGCCGGGACCACCCAGCAGGCCGATGAGCTGGCCCAGCGGGTTGTAGACCTGGGCGCTGAAGGCAAAACCAGGTGTTGTGCTCAGGATTTGCAGGGTCAGCGGGCCGGTCGGGTCGGCGTCGAAGCTGTACTGGATCGGCGCAGCGCCGGGTGGGATGTTGATCGCCACCGGGACGTTCGGCACCAGGCCCAGGCTGGCTGCCGCCGGGCGCGCCCCCAGATGCAGCAGAAACTCGCCGGGTGTCCCGCCGGTACTGGTGATCATCAGGGTGTACAGGCCGGTGTCTGGCAAACGATAGCTGATCCGCGCTGCGCCGCTGGCCCCCAGCAGCGGATCGCCCTGGCTGACGGCCAGCTGGCGCTGGTTGACGCCCATCAGGCTCAGCGCCGGGACCATGCCTGGTGTAATGCCGATGACGTAAGCGGTCACGTGGTCGCCCACCGTGCCATTAAACATGTAGAAGCCGAGCGGGGCTTCCGCTGTGAGCGTGCCGACGACGGTCGTGCCGTAGGTGAGCAGGTTACCCTGCGCCTGCAGGCTCCCGGCGGTACCCCCCATCACTAGAATGAACAGGATCAATAACCGCAGGCAGGTATGAATCGACGATGATCGTGCAGAAATCCGGACCAACCAGTGCATAGGCCTTCCTCACAAGAAGTTTCTGTCGGCCTGGGCGATAAGTGGCGCAGGGCCGATCGCGGCTGCGCTGCTTTCATCATATGCTTTTTTGCTGCCCGGCAGAAGCACGACTCTTGTACTGGTTGGCGGGACGGTATAATGGGGGCGTTGCCCGGCGGGGTGGCCGGCGGCGTATAGAAGGGAGCGGACGGTGTGGATGAGATACCTCTGGTTGATCTCAAGGCCCAGTATGCCGCGCACCGGCAGGCCATTGACGCGGCCATCGCCCGGGTGCTGGCGCACACCGGCTTTATCGGCGGGCCGGAGGTGCGGGCCTTTGAGGAGGCCTTCGCCGCTTACCAGGGCACCCGCCGCGCGGTAGGCGTCGCCAGTGGCACGGCGGCCATCTTTCTGATCCTTAAGGCGCTGGGGATTGGCCCTGGCGACGAGGTGATCACCACGCCGCACACCTTCATCGCCACCGTTGAACCGCTGATCGCGCTGGGCACCTGGCCGGTCTTTGTTGACATCGACCCGGCGACGTACAACCTGGACCCGGATCAGATCGAGGCGGCGATCACGCCGCGCACCAGGGCCATCATGCCCGTCCACCTCTACGGCCAGCTGGCCCCTATGGATGCGATCCTGGCCGTTGCCCGCCGCCATAACCTGCCCGTGATCGAGGATGCGGCGCAGGCGCATGGAGCAAGCTACCGGGGACGGCGGGCCGGGCAGTGGGGGGTAGCCGCCGCCTTCAGCTTTTACCCCGGCAAGAACCTGGGCGCTTATGGCGACGCTGGCGCTGTGTGCACCGATGATGACGCGCTGGCCGATCAGATCGCCCAGCTGCGCGATCATGGCCGCACCAGCAAGTACGAGCATGCCGTGATCGGCTATGGCGAACGACTGGACGCGCTCCAGGCGGCGATCCTGGGGGCCAAGTTGCCCAACCTCGATGCCTGGAACGCCGCCCGCCGCCGCATTGCCGCCGCTTATACCGCCGCCCTGCGCGACCTGCCGGGGGTGATCCCGCCCGTGACGCTGCCCGGCGCGGAGCACGTCTACCACATCTATTGCATCCGGGTCGAGGCCGCCCGCCGCGACCGTATTCTGGCCGCCCTGCACGAGCGTGGCATTGGCGCGGGCATCCACTACCCGCTGCCACTGCACCTGCAGCCCGCGCTGGAGTTTCTGGGCACACGGCGCGGCGACTTTCCGCATACGGAAGCGGCAGCCCGGACGATCCTCAGCCTGCCAATCTACCCGGAAATGACCGAAGCGCAGATCGAGCGCGTGGTCGCCGCGCTGAGAGAGGCCCTTGCCGCCACGTCAACACCGGCCTAGCTGCCGCGTAACAGGGTTCGCAGGGCGGCCAGGGCGCGGGCGACCTCCCGGCGGAAGGCGGCTTCGTCCAGCGCGGCGAATTCAGCAGCCAGCGCTTCGCTGTCTAGCCGGAATACCGGCCATGTCTCCCGTTCACGGGCGGTCTGCTGGGCGCCGGTCAGGCGAGCGGGGTCGTGATCGCGCACGATGGCCGCGGCCAGCGCGGCCTGTTGCGGCGTGGGCGCTGCAGCCAGGTGCACACGCACCCGGCCCTCGCTGAAGCTCAGCCCCAGGCAGGCTTCCCCCAGTGCCGCCCGCAGTTCGGCATCGAGCCTTTCCGGATTGATGGTCGTTTTCTCGATTGTCATGTCCGGCATTTCGGGCGCTCCTTACAGCTCAATAGCGGCCAGCGCGATCGCGTTGTAAGCCGTGTACGAAACCAGCGATACCGTGCTGCCGCTGGTCACACACCACTGCGGGCGGAAGGTGTGCGTCCCGGCTGCCAGGCCGGTGACCAGCACGGCGAAAGCGACCGGCGTCGCAGCGGTCACATCGTTGCCCAGGTTGGACGCCTGCAGCAGGCCGAGCGGCATTCCGGTGTAGCGCGTCCCATCCACGCTGAGATCAAAGCGGGCGCGGTAGCTGGCGTTACTGGCGTAGGCGTTGGCGGCGAAGGTGACCAGCACCGGCCCGCCGTGCGTCTGTAGCGTGATGCTCAGGTTGGCGCTGTCGATGTCCACAAAGCTGGTGCTGGTTGTGGTGTAGCCGCTGCCGCTGTTGTGGATCAGGCGAACCTTGTTGGGGTCAAGCAGATAGTGCAGATTGCCGCGCAGGGCGGCCATATCCTCTTCGGTGACCAGGTCGCCCGTAACCAAGGTTCTCATCGTCGTCCATTCCGGCATGGGGAGCCTCCTTTCCGGCCAGATGGTGCTCACCCATCAGGGTAGGGCAGGCCGCGGTGGAACGGGGCGACAGGTGTGGCCGCTTTGGGGCCGATCTGTGGCCGGGGGACGAAAAGACGCCGGGCGTTGGGGGTGACTCCCCGGCCCGACGTCTGTATGAGTTCATCTGCGGATGGCGCGACCGGCCTCTACTTGCGGCGGGTGCGTGTCCGCAGGGCAAAGCCGGCCAGGGCGTACATGGCCGTCGCCAGGATCAACGTGGCCGCCACACCCTTCAGCAGTAGCTCGCCATCCCAGCCGGTGAGCAGCAGGCTGCGCATGGCTTCCAGCACGTAGGTGATCGGGTTCAGTTCAGCGGCGGTGCGCAGCCAGCCACTCAACAGGGCCAGCGGGACAAAGCTGGCCGTCAGGAAGGTTAGCGGGAAAAAGATAAAGCCTGCGCCCTGAGTGGCGGCGGCGCTGCCGGAGCCGAGCGCGGCGGAGACGGTGAAGCCAGCGAAGCCCGTCCCCAGCAGCACGGCCAGCCCGATCACCGCCAGCAGGCCCGGCAGGCCGGTCGCCGGCTGGAGGCCCAGCAGCAGGCCGACGGTGATGACGATGCTCGCCTGCAGGCCCAGGATCACCGCCCCGGCCAGGATCGGCCCCAGCACCAGCGCGGCGCGGCTGACCGGCGTCAGCAGCAGCTTGTCAAAGTAGCCGCTGGAAAGATCGCGCACCAGGTTCTGGGCGGCAATGCCCGCCCCGGCCAGCGACGAGCTGATGATCGACAGCGGCAGGATAAAGCCCAGGTAACTCTTGCCTGCCAGGCCTGGTAGAAAACTGGCTGCCCCGCCCAGCGTGGACTGGTAGATCACCAGGAAAAAGACGCTGATCGCTACCGGCGGCAGGATAGCCTCCGGGGTGCGGGAGATGGTTACCAGGTTGCGCCAGGCCAGTAGCGCGATCTGGCGCAGCAGGGGCAGGCGCGGGGTGGTCAGGGGGGCACCCACCTGCGGGCGGGCGCCGGTCATTGTTGTCACAGCCATGGTTCGTTCTCCAGGTATCATTGACATGTGCAGGTTCTGTCGACTGTTCGGCAGAGGGTGCCTCAGGCTGCTTTTTCTTCCGCCTGAAAGCGCTGGCCGGTCACCGCCAGGAAGACATCATCCAGTGTAGGTTGGGTCAACGTCAGCGATTGCGGCTCCAGGCCAGCCTGCTCCAGCCGTCGTACCACTGCCGGAACAGCCTCTGCCGCGCGGTTGAGGTACAGACGCAGCACACGGCGGTCGACCTGAACCTGATCGGCCATGTCAGCCAGGGCGGTGCGGGCCTGCTCAACGGCTGCCTCATCGCCAAAGGTGACGTTGATCGCGTCTGAGCTGAGCCGGGCTTTGAGCTCCGCGGGGGAGCCAGCGGCAGCGATCCGCCCCCGATCGATGATGGCGATCTGGTCGGCCAGTTCGTCCGCTTCTTCCAAATACTGGGTGGTCAGGAAGATGGTCATGCCCAGTTCACGGTTAAGACGACGCACTTCCTCCCATACATCGCGGCGGCTGGCCGGGTCAAGGCCGGTCGTTGGCTCGTCGAGGAAGAGGATCTCCGGTTCGTGGACGAGCGCCAGGGCCAGGTCAAGCCGTCGGCGCATCCCGCCGCTGTACTTGCCAACGCGCTTCTCCACAGCGTCGGTCAGGCGGACGATCTCCAGCAGTTGCCGGGCGCGGGCTGCTGCCTGCTGGCGGCTCATCCCAAAGAGCTGGCCCTGCATGATCAGCAGTTCGGTAGCCTTCATCAGCGGGTCGAGGCCGATTTCCTGCAGGGCGACGCCGGCGATCTGGCGCACCTGGCCGGCCTGGCTGACCACATCGTAGCCGCCGACGCGGACTTCGCCCGCGGATGGCAGGGCCAGGGTAGTCATGATCTTGACGGCGGTGCTTTTGCCGGCGCCGTTCGGCCCCAGGAAACCGAAGATTTGCCCGGCTTCCACGCGGAAGGATACACCGTCGATGGCGGTGAAGTCGCCATAGCGCTTGACCAGGTTAGTGACTTGAATCTCGCGGTTGGACATCAGTTTTCCCCCTGGCGGCGGGCGGGAAATCGCACGCCGCAAAATGACGAGATATGGTAAACAAATTATCAACAAAAACTATACATCCAGCATCTGAGAAAGTCCTGAAGGAAATATGAAAATTAGATGAGAAAAGGCGATGAATCTTGACAGGCTATTCGAACAGGTGTACGCTATAAATGCAGTTTACCCGTTTAAGTGGGTAAAGCAGATTGACCGGAATGTACGCAAGTGAGATCGCGCGGCGGAGCGCGTCGCCATGCCCCAGACCACCGAGTTTCTGCATACTTCTGAAGTCGCCACGCTCAGCGTCAGCCTGGAGCCGGCCTTCAATGCCATCACCAGCCTACGCCTGCTGACCTGGACGTGCTGCGAGCAGATGTCTGAGCAGGACCTGATCGGTCTGGACGGTTGGGTAACTCGCGTGGCCGCCGCTATGACGCCGGAGCAGATCGCCCTGCACCGCCTGGTTTTTATTGGCCTGTACTACATCGTCGATCCCGACCGCAGCTGGCCCAGCTTCCCGGCTTATGTCAACCATCTGGAAAGTCTGCCGGGCGAGGCCCTGCGCGACCAGCTTCTGGACCGGTACTTTACCATCGCCTGCCGCAAGGGCAGCTATACACCGGAAACATTGCCTGACCCGGCTGCGTTGCTGGCTGACCCCGACGCTTACGTAGCCTTTCTGCAGGCGGCCTTCCCTGGCGCGATCGTCGTCCCGGAGCTCGAGTTGCAGGCTCATGCCCTGCTCAACGATCCGCCGCGCCTGCGGAAGACTATTGTCGACTACCTGCGCCAGATGTGGCATGACTACCTGGCCACCGAGTGGACTCGCGTCCGCCCGATGTTGCAGGAGGCAGTGGAAGCCTTCCGTCGCGTCGATCTCAGCGCCATGGACAAGACCGCCGCCGCCGAGTATGTCATTGGTGCACCGCTGGAGGACAAGCTGCGCCGCTACATTGAGGAGCATACCCGCGTTGTCTTCATCCCATCGCCGCACATCGGCCCTCACCAGGGCACTTTCAGCGATGGGACAACGCTCTGGCTGGCTTTTGGCGCTCGCCTGCCCGCCGGGATGCACTCCAGTTCGTCCGCGCTCAGCCGGGCCGAGTTGCTTGTCCGCCTGGGGGCGCTGGCCGATGAAACGCGCCTGCGCATCCTGGGTCTGATCGCTGAGGAAGGCGAACTGTGCGCCCAGGACATCATCACCCGCCTGTCGCTCAGCCAGTCCGCCGCTTCCCGGCACCTGACCCAGCTCAGCGCCAGCGGCTACCTGATCGAGCGGCGGCAGGAGAACGCCAAATGCTACCGGCTCAACCCGGCCCGGATTGACGATACGCTGGCCGCTCTGCGCCAGTTTTTGAAGCTGTAGCACCTTCGCGCCGGTCGGGGTCAAGAGGGGACCCGACCGGGATGTACCGTCCAGGGGCGCAACCCGCCCCGCCGAGCACCACGCACCGTTCGCCGCGGACTGAACTGCAGTCCGTCCATCCTTTACGGTTAGGACAGAATCACAGGTAAAGAGGGGAAACGCTATGATGTTGTTGCCACCGGAAGATCATGCCCGTTTGTATCGTGACCGACTTCTGGAAGAGAAGCTTAAGCACGATCTGCGCCGCCAGGCCGGCGCCCGCCCGTTCTACACGCCACTGCTGGCCCTGCTGGGCCGCGCTCTTACTGATTTCGGCCTGTGGCTTCAGGCACGCAGCACCGAGCGTCACCAGGCAGCGGAGCAGCGCCCGCCCGTCGATACCGCCATGGTAGAGCGGCGCTGGCAGGGCGCCCGCTGAGCGGGGCGCTGATGAGTCGCCCATACGCGCCATATTGCCACTTACTCCGGGTCCTGGCCGGAGCCGGGCACACCCCGGCGTAAGAGGGGACGCCGCCGGTTGGCCCGGCCTGCCGGGACTGCCTTGGGGACGGTTGCTGGTTGTGAGGGGACGCCAGCAGCCGTCCCTGTTTGTTTTCCGGGGGCCACCAGGTCACGGACCCGCGTTAGTTACATTCGTCACACATGCCCCTGCACTCCGACAATGTTGAGCGATTTAGTACGCGATCTAGAATACATAACAGGCTACCATCAATCTGTGAAAGCCGGGGTATTTTGCCGCACGGCGCCACATTCCCCTTTCGTTGCCTCCAGGCGTCCGGGCAGGCCCTTTCTTGTTGTGCGGCAAGCCGGCTGAGGTGTGGTTGTGCGGGAGATATTTGTGGAGGCGACAATATGGATTCTCTCTCACTTGCGCGGCTGCAATTTGCCATCACGACGGTTTACCACTTCTTTTTTGTCCCGTTGACGCTGGGCCTTTCCGTCTTTGTGGCCATCACGCAGACGGTCTACTGGCGCACCGGCAATGAGACCTACTGGAAGATGGCCCGCTTCTGGGGCAAGCTGTTTGCCATCAACTTCGCCATGGGGGTGGTGACAGGCATCGTCCAGGAATTCCAGTTCGGGATGAACTGGTCGGAGTACGCCCGCTTTATGGGCGATATCTTCGGTGCGCCGCTGGCCGTGGAAGCGTTGCTGGCTTTCTTCCTGGAGTCGATCTTCCTTGGCGTGTGGATCTTCGGTGCGGATAAACTGCCGCTGTGGGCGCACACAGCGGCCATCTGGCTGGTGGCGATCGGCTCCAATGTTTCGGCGCTGTGGATTCTGGTCGCTAACTCGTTCATGCAGCAACCAGTTGGCTACGCCATCGAGGGTGGTCGGGCGGTGATGACCGATTTCTTCGCCCTGCTGGCCAATCCCAACGTCTGGGTGCAGTTCCCCCACGTCTTCTCCAGTGGCCTCACTACTGCCGCCTTCTTCGTGCTGGGCATCAGCGCCTGGCATCTGCTGCGTAAGACCGAGAACTACCAGGAGGTCTTCCGGACGTCCTTCCGCTGGGCCACGGTGTACGGCCTGATCGGCGTGATCGCGGTTATCTTTATTGGCCATAGTCAGATGCAGCATATGGTGCGCACCCAGCCGATGAAGGTGGCCGCCGCTGAAGGGTTATTCCAGAGCGAAGACCCGGCGGGCCTGTCGCTTTTCACCATTGGCAGCCTGGATGAACGTGAGGAAATCTTCTCGATCCGCATCCCCTACCTGCTCAGCATCCTCTCCTACAACCGCCTGGATGGGGAGGTGAAGGGCTTTCTGGACCTGCAGCAGGAGTACGAACAGGCCTATGGCGCGGGCGTTAGCTACATTCCCCCCATCGCCATCAACTACTGGAGCTTCCGGGCGATGGTCGGCGCGGGTGTACTGATGCTGCTTGTGGGCCTCTATGCCTTCTACCTGATCCGGGCCGGGAAGCTGGAAGGGGCCGGGCGCTTCCTGCGCTGGGCGCCGCTGGCGATCCTGCTGCCCTATATCGCCAATACCGCCGGCTGGATCCTGACTGAAGTAGGCCGCCAACCGTGGATCGTCTTTGGCCTGCAGCGGGTGGAGGAAGCCGTCTCCCCGAATGTGACAACCGGCATGCTGCTTTTCTCCCTGCTCGCCTTCACCCTGATCTATGGTGCGCTGATGGCGATCGATATCTTCCTGCTGCGTTACTTCGCCATGAAGCCCGATCATGTGTTCTTCAAGGCGGATGAAGCGGATCCGGCTCTGGAAGCCGTGGAGATGACCTTCTAGGAGGGGATGAGATGATCGAGCTGAATGCCCTGTGGTTCCTGTTGATTGCCGTGCTGTTCATCGGCTTCTTCATCCTGGAGGGGTTTGACTACGGCGTGGGGATGCTCCTACCCTTTCTGGGCAAGACCGATCGTGAGCGCCGCCAGATCATCAACACCATCGGGCCGGTGTGGGATGGCAACGAAGTCTGGATGATCACTGCTGGCGGGGCGATGTTCGCCGCCTTCCCGCACTGGTATGCTACGCTCTTCAGCGGGTTTTACCTGGCTCTGGTGCTGATGCTGCTGGCTCTGATCCTGCGCGGCGTGGCCTTTGAGTTCCGCAGCAAACAGCCCGGCAAGCGCTGGCGGCAGTGGTGGGATCGCGCCATCTTCCTTGGCAGCTTCCTGCCGGCATTGCTGTGGGGGGTGGCCCTGGCCAATATCGTACGCGGCGTGCCGATCGACGAGAACATGATCTACACTGGCGATCTGCTGACCCTGCTCAATCCGCTGGGGTTGCTGGCCGGGGCAGTGGCGGTAGCCGCCTTTGTGGTACACGGCGCGATCTTCCTGGCGCTCAAGACGGATGGCGCTGTCCGTGAGCGGGCGGAAGCCATGACCAAGAAAGCCGGCCCTGTCCTGACCGTTCTGGTTGCCCTGCTGGTCGTCCTCGGCTACTTTGAGACGGATGTGCTGACGACGCAGGGCGTGGTGCCGCCTATCACAGCCATCGGTTCCGGCGCGGCGCTGCTGGCAACCGGCTGGCTGGTCAACGATAAACGCTTTGGCTGGGGCTTCTTCACGATGTGCCTGCACATCGCCCTGACGGTCATTACCGTCTTCCGCGGGCTGTTCCCGCGGGTGATGGTCTCCAGCCTCAACCCGGACTGGAGCCTGACGATCTACAACGCTTCCTCCAGCGAATACACGCTGCAGGTGATGACGGTCGTGGCCCTGACCCTGGTACCGATCGTGTTGATCTATCAGGGCTGGACGTACTGGGTTTTCCGCAAGCGCATCAGTACGAAGAGTAAGCTGGAGTATTAGGTCACTGGCGGGGACTGCGAACGGGGCGCAGCGTGGCGGTCGACCGCGCCGCGCCCCGCTGGCTGGTACCCATCAATCGGAGTCGTTCCCTGTTGCAGGGGGAACGCTCATGTCACTGGGCGAAGCTGGCGGGGGAAAAGGCAAGGGGGGCAGGCGTCTCCTGTGGCGGCGGCGCCGCTCATTCAGCACGATGGCCAGGGCTACTGCCGTCGCAATACTCAGGCTGCCGATCAGCCAGGAAGCAGCGGTGACCGTGTGGCTGAAGTCTTTCTGGATAGCTTCAACCTCTTCCGGCAATATCGGCAGTTCTCCCTCCACAACGTCTATTGCTTCCAGGTCCGGGTTGTCGACCTGCTGTTGCAGCAGCTCCAGTTGCCGGTCTACAACGTCCAGTCGCTGTTCAATGGCGCCTAGTTCGCTGGCCATGGCCGGGTCGTCGGTGTTGGCGCGTAGGGCGTCCACTGCCTGTTGAAGCTCGGCTGCTGCCTCCGCCAGTTCTTCAACACCTTCCTGCAGGTCGACCGTCGGGGTCGGACGCCGGGCTACTGAGACGGCCAGCAGGACGACAACTCCCATAATCACGAGACCCAGCACCAGTACCAGCAGGCGGTCAAATATCTCGTAAAGGGTGAATTTACGTCTCATTTGTGGTCTGCCCCATGTTGGTTGTGGCGTTCATCTTAGCCGGGCGTCTGCCATTATAATCCTGCTATGGAGCGTCCGGTGGGGGGTGAAAGAAAGGCCGGATGGATCGCCGGCCTTCCCATGTGTCTGTTTGCGGTTGCGGAGACCGTCAGGCCCTCGTTCAGGTGGACGCCTGTTCCGTGTCGCCAATGGTCTTGACCTGGCCCCGCCGCCGTAGCCAGCCGATCCAACCGTGGTTGAAGGTACGCGAGATATAGAACAGGGCAACCAGGATGACGATGGCAGCCGCGATATAGGTGGTGCGCGTAGCCTCTTCACTCTGTGGGGTGAAGATCACTGTTGCCGCCTTAGCCCCTTCGAGCGTGAGATTCACGTCTGTACCACGTGTCACCCGTACATCCGCGGTTCCCGGAGGCACTTCCAGCTCAACGGTATTGACCGCGCTGGCTCCGGTGCCCTGCCGGGTGGAACTGACGGAGACCTCCAGGGCATTGCTGGCAATGGCAAACGTACCGCGCACGCCAGTGGTGGAGAACCGCGCCAGCGCCGCTTCCTCAGCCGAATGGCTGATAACAACGCTCCCACTGCCCATGTTGAAACTGATCTCGTCCCCGGTATAGGTTCTGCTGCGCGTCGAATCGACCGCCCAGTAGACTACAGCGACGATGACGGCCAGCGCAATTAGCACCCGTAACCCTGTCTTGATATTCATAGCTTCTCCTGTCAGGAACATCACCAGCCTCGTTTTGATACTTGCAGTGTACCAGATGGGTATTCAACGGCTGTGATGTCCGCGTTCGAATCTCGATACATGGCGTATCAGATTCGAAACACCGGCTGCCGGTGACCTAGGCCAGTGGCAGGTAAAGAGTGACGGTTGTCCCCTGGCCGATCTGGCTGTCCAGGCTCACGCTGCCCTGATGCTGTTCGATAATGGTCTTGATCAGCGCCAGCCCAATGCCGTTACCGGGAATATCGTGGGTGTTCCCGCCGCGATACAACTCTTCCCATACCAGCGGCACTTCCGCTTCAGGGATGCCAATCCCGGTATCAGTCATCCGGATGACTAGACTGTCCTCAACCGGGAAGATACGCAACTCAATCCGGTCGCCGGGGACAGTATACTTGCAGGCGTTATCCAGCAGGTTGTGCACCGCCAGAAGCAGCAGATCCGGGTCGCCCACCAGCCGGAGGTTCGCTGCTTCTGGTGCCAGGTAGAGAATGTACTGGCGGTCGCGCAATTCGGGCCGTTCACGACCAAGCTCGCTGATCTCCGCGTAAAAATCCCCTACCGAAAACTCTTGGAACTCCGGGGGCAGCCTTTCCAGTTCGGCCAGTTTGCGCAGATCGGCGACCAGACGGCTCAGTCGTTGTGCTTCCATGTCCAGCGTCCGGACGATCTGCTGCTGGCTTTCGTTGGGAAGCGTCAGGGCCAGGGTGCCCAGGCCCGCTCGCAGCGCAGTTAGCGGATTCTTGAATTCGTGATCCAGCCGCTGAAGGAAGCGCAGATGCTCGGCGAAGGCTTCAGCACGGGCCTGTTCGATGCTCTGCTGACGCAGATGCTCCATTACCTCTTTGACGATCAGGACAACCGCCGCGAAGATGGCCAGACTCAAGCTGAACAGGATCAACAGCAGGTCCAGATCGCGGGAGAGGAACAGCCCTGTGCCCGGCAGTGTCACCCGCGCCAGCAGCATGACTCCGGCCAGGCCCAGGCCCAGCGGGAGCAGTAACCACCATCCTTTTCGACTCATCCTGTTGAGGCTTCCGAGACCTGCCCAACGAACCGGTAGCCCTGGCCGGTAATTGTCTCAACGAAGGTTGGCCTAGCCGGATCGTCGCCCAGGGCTTTGCGCAGTTCGGTGATCCGCGTGTCCACGACGCGCGTCCCAACCACATTATCCCAGCCCCAGATGGTATCCAGCAGGCGTTCGCGGGTAACAATCTCATCCGGGTGCAACATCAAATATTCCAGGACGGAGAATGCCTTCGGGGTGAGCGCGATCTCTCGCCCGCTTAGGTAGGTGCGACGCGCCAGCCGATCCAGACTCAGCGGCCCGCAGACCAGCTGCCGGGCGCTATGGAGCTGCCGGCCAACGTTGACTCGCCGCAGGACGGCCCGGATACGCACAACGAGTTCCTGAGGATCGAAGGGCTTGTTGAGGTAATCATCCGCGCCTTCCTGAAAGGCCATGATCCGTTCAGGTGTCCCCGCGATCTGGGTCAGCAGGATCACGGGCGTCCAGTTGCCGCCCTGCCGCAGGCGGCGCAGGGTTTCCCGGCCATCCAGGCGCGGCATCAGCACATCGAGCACGATCAGCGCAGGGGAAAGATGCTCCAGCATGGCCAGCGCTTCCTCCCCGTTGCGGGCTACCGCGACCTCAAAGCCACTTAATTCCAGAAACGTGGTGAGAGTTGAGGTCACCGACGCCTCATCGTCAACAAGCAGAATTTGCGGGCGACTGTCCATGTCTGCCTTGCAGGATGTTCAACCAGTACAAAGACGACGTAGCCGGGCGGTGATATTCGCCCATAGCGCTTTTCCGCATTGTAGCATATGCAGGTGTACCCCCTGGGCGCGGGATGTGACAATTTTGAAGCGGGGTGTGTCAGTTCTGAAAAATCTGGCAGCGCTTCCTGAAGGCGAATATGAAAACCCCATTAAAAAGGGGTGTGCGGCCCTCCCGGCATAGTATGATAGAGGCAAGGAGGGTAGCGCATGTGCATACGCGTGGAATGGAGTAACGAAGCGCAGACGGCGATCCGCATCGTTTACGAGGAGGGCTGGAACTGGCGCGATCATCACCTGGCGCTGGATGTGGTGAACACCCTGCTGGATACCGTTGCGCACCCGGTTGATTTACTGTTTGAGCTGGAGCACAGTACACCGCAGGCCGAAGGTACGGCCTGGTCCGCCGTCCAGGGCGGGCAATTGCATCCCAACTGGAGCGGGCGTCTGGCCATCATCGCTGCTGACGAAGCAGTGGCTCGCGCTATTCTGGAGGCCACCCCCACCCTGGCCGAGTCCCGGCCCGTGGCTGAGCCGGGCTAACCCACTGTAGCAACCGCTTTTCCCACAACCGGGGCAGCTTGAACGGCTGCCCCGGTCCGTTGATGGGGCGCGGAAATTCTCCGGTTCAGCCGGTCGGGATCAGCGTTTGTAGCCAGCCGCCAGCATCCGACACGCCATCGACCGCCCAGCCGGTGCGCCCATCCAGCGTGCGGATGTACCACCAGGTATAGCCGCTACCGGCAGCCGGGCCGCTCATCAGCGTGACCGGCGTGCCGTTGGGCAGTTCAAACTGCACCGGGAAGTCCGTCCCGGGGCCGCTGCGGACGCGCAGACGATCGCCTTCGGTGGTGTGCACCACTGCCGCCCCGCCAACGGTCAGCGCCGGTAGCGCCGCCGGGATCGGCGTTGCCGACGGTGGCGTCACCAGCAGGCCAGGCGATAGCGGCGGCAACACCGCCGGGAAGGGCGGCAGACCCGGGGCGGCGGCCAGCGGCGTGACCCACAGGAGTTGCCAGAACGACCCGGCCTCCGCCGTCCACAGGTTGTAAGTTCCTGGCGCACTGCCGACCGTGCGCTGCTCGACCAGTAACGGCCCGCCGGTTGGGCCGCCGGTCGGATTCAGGTACACGTAGCCATCGGGCGTCCCCCGTACCGCATAGACCGCTTCCGGGATGCTCAGCAAAACGCTGCCACCGCCGCGATCCAGCGCCCACCAGTGCGACGACCCCGGCGCGGCGGAGGTACGGATGGCAATGCGCCGCCCGCCCTCGATGTACAGCGCCTGCTCCACGATGGCCCCGCTCTGATGGAAGATCGGCTGCCAGGCAGCCCCGGCGCTCCCGGCGAACATCACCACGTTGAACGGATGAGCTGGCGTGTCGCCCGGCGAGGCGACGGGAAAGTCATCGCGCACCTCGATCCAGATCGTCTCCTGGCCGAAGTAGTCCAGGCTGATCTTGCCATACGGCCCATAAAGGCTGACCGCGCCGTTGCCCGGTTGCCAGACCAGGCTGTCGTACTCGGCGAAGCCTTCTGTGCCCCAGGCGATCGGGGCGAAGGCCACCATCCCCGGCGTGAAGGCCATGACGGCAGGGCATGTCCCGGCGTAGTTACGGCCCAGGGCGGCCACCGCCGGCGAAGTGGACGCCAGACGACCCGGCATTGCCCCGGTCGCCGTGTCCATCATGATCACTTCCCAGTCGGGGCGGGGATCGGCGGGATCAGGATAGTGGTACATCAGGCCAAAGGCCAGTTGCTTGCCGTCCGGACTAAAGGATTGGCGGCCCAGCAGGCACCCTTCGATCCGCCCGCCGGGGACCGTATAAGATGCCCGGGGTACGGCAGCCGCCAGGTCAAAGATGTAGACTGTGGTGACCTCCGCCGGGCTGGTTACACAGGCCGCCAACAGCGTCCCATCTGGCGACACGGCCAGCTCGTACGGATATTCCACCACCCCGGGCGGCAGCGGCAGCGTCAGCGACGCGCCCGGCGTGCCATCCGGAAAAAGATGCACCAGACGACCTGTTTCCTGCTGGTAGAGCCAGACCGACCACGAACTGGCCGCCGCGACCTGTTCCCCCTTCAAAGGCGCCAGCAGCGGCCCTGCCGCCAGCATCAGCGCTAACCCCAGCCGCCAGATCCATCCGCCCATAATCGCCCTCCTTACCAGCGGGTATTGCTTCGGCCTGCTGCCCATTATACAGGTAGCTTCGCTCATGAAGAACCGACGCGACGAGCGCGGGATGGGGCCGGGAGTGGCGCTGATCCTGAATATCGCGCCGCACAGCATCGTGCTACGATCAGGGTGATTTGACAGGCCATTGAGCAGTACAGGGAGGTGCTCATGTTCACGCGGATTCCCGGTCTCAAGAGCGCCGGGCGCTGGCTGCTGGCGGCGACGCTGATCCTGGCGGCGACGCTGCCGGGCACCGTCCAGGCTCAGGGATCGATCAGCTATGGCAGCGGGGTGACCGGCAGCCTGACCAGCGCCGCCCCGTTTGCCATCTATCGTTTTAGCGGCAATGCTGGTGACCAGATCACCGCCCAGGTGGTCGGCCTGACCCGTGGCCTGATTCCCAGCCTCAGCCTGCTGGGACCGGATCAGCGTCAGGTGGCCATCAGCGACGATAATCCCTTCAGCCCGGAAGGGGGGAACACCGCCCTGATCACCCACCGGCTGGCAAGGACCGGTGTTTATGCCCTGCTGGTCACCAGTCGGGAGGGGGTGCTGGGCGACTTTGCCCTGGCGCTGGACGGCCAGGCCGCTGGCATGTTGCGGCGGCTGGCAGTGGGCGCTCCGGTGATGCTTGATCTGCCGCCTGGCTCGCCGCCGGTTGACCTGGTCTTTACCGGCAGCCCGAACGCCGCGCTCACGCTCAGCCTGGCGACAAATAGCCCCGGCTTCGCCTTTCTGGCACAGGTTTTCGGGCCGACCGGACGGCTGATCGCCGGCCTGGATGGCGACGCGCTGAGCAGCATCCAGCTGACCCTGCAGCCTACCGGTGGCAACTACAGCGCGATCATCCGCCCGGTGGTGGCGGAGATCGGCGGGACGCTCACGGTGGCGCTGACCGTCGGCGCGACCGGGGCGCTCCTGCCTACGGTAGCGCCATTACCCAGCCCCACGCCGTTCCCCACGCCGACTTCCGTGCTGCCGCCCACGCCATTTGTCTGTCGGGTTACCCCCAGCGCCAGTGTCAACGTCAACGTGCGCACTGGCCCCGGCACGAACTACCCGGCCATCGGATCGCTTTTCGTCGGGAATTACCTGGACGTGATCGGGCGTAACGCGGAAGGCACCTGGTGGGTGGTCAACCTGGGCGGGCGACAAGGCTGGGTTTCGGGCAGTGTGACGCGGACGGAAGGCCCCTGTGGCGGCCTGGCAGTGATCATCCCGCCGCCCAGTCCCACCCCCGCGCCGACTTCTACCGCCGCCGTGCCGCAGATCGCTTTCACGGTCAACGGCGTAACCAGCGTGACCATCGCCCCCGGCCAGTGTGTGACAGTCGCCTGGGACGTGAACAATGTGCAGGCAGTCTATTATGAAGGCCAGGGTGTGGCCGGTCAGGGATCGCGCCAGGAGTGCCCCGCCGCCAGCCGGACGTATACCCTGCGGGTGATCCTGCGCGACAACTCGGAGGTTCTGCGCACGGTCTCGGTCAACGTTGGCGTCGCCGGAACGCTTGATTTCAGCGCGCCGCCTACCTACGGGAGTATCACGCTGAACGGCGGCTTTGTCCCCGATCCGCGTACGGTTGGCATCACCAGCGGCGGGCCGATCAATGTGGGTTACCTGGGCGGGAATTGCCAGGGTTTTGCCCGCTCCAACCCGGATTTCTCCGTGCAATACAACAATCCCGCCGGGTTGCTGCGCTTCTACTTCATCGGCGGCGGCGACACGACACTGGTGATCAACGCGCCTAACGGTGCGTGGTACTGCGACGATGACGGCCTGGGCTACCCCAACCCGCAGATTCTCTTCGGCAGCCCGGCGGCCGGGCGCTATGACATCTGGGTAGCCAGCTGGAGCGCCGATCAGTTCATTGCCGGCACGCTGTACATCAGCGAGATCAGCCCGTAGAGGCCGCCGATCGCGGCGATTCGCCGGGGGCGTTCCAGGCTACTGCCGCGCCCCCCGGCGCATACAACATGCGGGCACGTTGCCTCCTCTGGCGGCAAGGTTTGGTTGAAGTCCTGGAGGAATTTGCGGACAGGCGCTAATGCTGTCGATTGACGCTGCTACCAGGCAGCGTCTGGCTGCGCGTGGAAGGGGAGGCGACAGGCGGCGTGGCTGGCTGGGTGGGGGCGGTATTGCTCTTTTCTGCCTCGTTCGCTTCAGCAGCCAGCACTTCCGGCTCGATCTCCACGATCAGGATGATGCGCGTGCCCTGACCTTCGGCGCTTTCGATACGCAGCGTGCCATCCAGCAATTCGGCCCGTTCGCGCAGACTGAGCATCCCCAGGCTGCCGCGCTGGTCGTAGTTGGCGTCTACCGCGCCGACGTCAAAACCGACACCGTCATCCTGAACCTCCAGGACCAGGTAGCGATCCTGGCGGGCCAGCCGCACCCAGATGTGTTCTGCTTCGGCATGTTTGCGGGCGTTGTTGACCGCTTCCTCCACGATATTGAAGATCACAGTCTGATCGCGGGCGGAAATATAGCGGTCGACGTTCTCCTGAATCTCCAGGATCACGTTCTGGTCGTGTGTCTCCCGCATTTTGGTGGCCAGCTCTTTGAGCGCCGGGAGCAGCCCCTGCGTTTCCAGGATCAGCGGACGCAGGGTGAAGAGCATGTGGCGGAGTTCTTTAGAGGTCTTACGGGCCAGTTCTTCCACCTTCTGCAGTTCCGCCGGGACCTGATCAGGGTCGCGCTCCAGCAGGCGGCGGATGTAGTTGACGCGCATGGCGATGGCGGCGACGGCCTGTGTCGGGCCATCGTGCAGGTCGCGGCTGAGTTGCTTGCGGGCGTCTTCTTCGACCTCGATAATCCGCTCTTTTTCCTCCAGCAGGTTCTGGTATAGCGTGGCGTTCTGCAGGGCAATGGTCGCCTGGCTGGCAATCGCCGAGAGCAGTTCAACATGATCTTCGCTGAAGGCGTTAGGGAGGTTGCAGCCGAAGACCAGCACGCCATAGTTGTCAAAGCCAGCCCGCAATGGCACGCACAGGATGCTCCGCGCATCCTGAAAGGCGACGAAGTAGCGCAGTTCCGGGTCGCGGCGGGCGTCGCTGGTGAAGACCGGCTCCGCCTTTCGGAGGGCCAGACCCAGCGCCCCCTGCCGGCCGGGAACCTGTTTCTTCATATCGGCGTGAGTCAGGCGGCGAGCGTTGGCGACTTTGAGCTGGCCGGTATTTGCGTCATAGAGCAGCACGGCGCTGACCACGCGGGCATTGGAGCCGATCTCGCGCAGGCCGACCACGCCTACATCCAGCGCGGCATCCAGCACGGCCTGGTAATTGAGCGTGGCGCTCAATGTGGAGGCCATCTCGTAGATGGCGCGGACCTGTTCCCGCGCGGCGCGTAACCTGCTGGCCTCTTCCTTTTGCGCCTTGAGGGCGGCCTGATGCCCGATCCAGCCCAGCGAGGCGGTGCTAACCGGCAGGCCGATATACGCCGCGATCAACAGCAAAGCGCCACTGGCCAGCATGACCGGCGTGATCTCGCCGCCGTAGGGGGCGATGGCAAAGCCATACAGCAATGGGGCCGCTACCGCCAGCGTGATAGCGGCAACCGCACTGTGGCGGCTGCCCACGCGCAACGCGCCAACCACGATCGGCAGTGTGCCCGCCCCCAGCAACACTGGCGTCAGACCGTGCGACGCCCAGAACAGCAACAGGGTGTAGGCAGTATCAAGGGCGACGCTGACCGTGCCTGGAATCGGGCTATCCGAGGTCGTCCAGAGCAGCAACCCGGCGTTGGCCAGCGCCAGCAGCGCGCCCAGCACCGCCGCAAAGAGCAACCGCCCGCGCAGCACCTCGCCGTGTTGCGGGTCCAGGGCGGGCATCCCCAGCGCCAGGATGACGACGCCGGCTACCAGCAGCCAGCGCAGAATCGATAGTGAGCGATCCAGGCGGGACAGCGTGTTGCGTGTTATCAAGAGGCGTGTCCCCTCCCACAAACGAAAGCCGCGGGAACGGCGTTCACGCGGCAACACGGGCTTTGTGCTTTTCTGTGGGCGCGAAGGGACTCGAACCCCTGACCTCACGGATGTGAACCGTGCGCTCTAACCGACTGAGCCACGCGCCCGTTGATGCACCGTAGTATAGCACAGCGCCGCCGCATTGACAATGGTCTGGTGCAGGCCGCCGCTGCCCGCACGCCGGTCGGCAAGTCTCCCGACTCCTTCTCAAAACCGCGCCGCACATGCTGACACCCTGTAGTGTAATCGATCTGTGCCGAATTGAAAACCTTTTTGGCGGGGAAAACGCCTGAGGCGTGGCGCGAAGACGCCCGGCACAGTATGCTCAGGCCGCGCGTGGCTGACTGTCCGCTGGAAGAGGTGAAGGGTGAACGACGTTTCTCGCCCGCTGGCTGCTGTTCGCGGGTTTCTGCTGGATATGGATGGCACACTCTACCTGAGCGATCGCCTGCTACCCGGTGCAGCGGACTTCCTGATCTATACCGCGCGGGAAGGGTTGCCTGTCCTGCTGCTGACCAACAACTCATCACGCAATGGCGCCGCGTACGTCCGCAAACTGGCCGGGCTGGGGCTGACCATCCCCCCGGAGCGCATCCTGACTTCCGGCTCCGCCACAGCCCAGTACCTGCGGACGCAGACCCCGTATACCCATCCGGCCATCTTTGGCACGCCCGATCTGGTCGAGGAGTTCCGCGCCTTTGGCTTTGAGTCCGATATGGGTACGCCGGATTGCGTCGTCCTGGGCTTTGATACCACGATCGATTACGCCCGCCTGACTCGCCTGTGCGACCTGGTGCGGGCCGGGCTGCCCTATATCGCCACCCATCCTGACTTCAACTGCCCGGTAGCCGGTGGTGTCATCCCCGATATTGGTGCGATCATCGCCTTTGTGGAAGCATCAACCCGCCGCCGCCCGGAAGTGATCATCGGCAAGCCCAACCGCCATATCCTGGATATGGCCGCAGCGCGGCTGGGACTGCCGCTGGAGGCGCTGTGCATGGTCGGCGATCGGCTGTACACCGACATCGCTATGGGGCAGGCGGCGCCGATCCAGACCGCCCTGGTGCTCAGCGGGGAGACGCAGGCCGCCGATCTGCCGGGCAGCCCCTTCCAGCCGGATCACGTCTTTGAGAATCTGGCTGCGCTGCTGGCGGCTCTGATCGCCCTGCGCGGGGGGTGAATCGGCTCTGGAAACACGCCGGGGATTTGCTATAATCAAAACACACCAAGCCGCCAGCCGGCGTTTTGCCGGCCAGGCAAGCCTATCCGGAGAGGTAGCATAGATGGCCTAATGCGCTCGCCTGGAACGCGAGTAGGGTTAACCCCCTCGCGGGTTCGAATCCCGCCCTCTCCGCCTGAACCAGACCCTCCGCCGCTTGGCGTGCCGGAGGGTTTGTGTTATGCTACCGGGCGCATTGCGGGGGGCACACGTTGGATGGAATGAGGATGTAACGCTAATGAGCTGGTTTACTGCCGATCACGAAGCAACCCCCGATGAACCGGAACGCCCACCGGAGGATTCGCCACAGACACCGCCCCGTGGCCTGCCGCCGGTCCGTCTGGAGGATGAGCCGCCCATCGACCCGCTGGCCGATACCAGCCCGTCGCAGGTGATGCGGCCAGTTGGCAGCGATGAGACGCCGGACGAACTGCCGATGTGGCGGCGCGCGTTGGGGCTGGCGCTGGTCCTGCTGGCCGCCGCGCTGACCATCATCGCCGGTCTGATCGTCGCTCTGCCCCTCCTGCGCGGCACAGCGGCGGGAACACCGCCCGCCTCTGTTCAGGCTGCTACTGCCGCGCCAACAGATACACCGTTGACCGTGCCGGCTCAGGGCGGCCCACTCCCGGCGATTGAGCCGACGCTTGGCCCGGAGCAAATCGCTGTCCTGCTTTCCCGCCCGCCCGCTGATCTTAACGTCGCCTACGAGCCGGTGGAGCGCCGGGATAGCCCCTTCACCATCGTACCGGAGCGCCCGCGCGCCGAGGTCATCACCTACACGATCCAGGAAGGCGATACCATCACCGCCATCGCTGAGCGCTTCGGGCTGGAAAAGGACACCATCGCCTGGTCGAATGATCGCAATGTCGTTTTTGCGCTGCGTCCCGGCAACCAGCTATACATCCTGCCGGTTGATGGCGTCTATCACCGCGCCCTGGTTGACGAGACCATCCAGGCCATCGCCGACAAGTACAATGTTGACCCCTACGACATCATCAATTCGGAGTACAACGACCTGTTCGGGGCCACGCCGGAGACCATCGTCCGCAGCGGGACATACGTGGTCGTCCCCGGCGGAACGAGCACCTACAACGACTGGACGTACAACCCGGTTGTGGAGCGTTCCGGCGGCGGGGGCGGCGGCTCCTCGGAGGCCGGGTATATCTCCTTTGCACCGGGCCAGCCGGGGAGTTGTGGCCGCCAGCCGAATCCGGGCGGCACAGGCTACTTCGCCAGACCGCTATCGTCGTATGCATGGGTGCGCGGCTTCACTGCTTTCCATACCGGCGTCGATCTTTCCGCTTCGCCGGGCACGCCTGTCTACGCCGCATCGCCGGGGCGGGTGATCTATCGTGGCTGGAACGACTGGGGTTATGGCTACCTGGTGGTACTGGCGCACGGCCCGTTCACCACGTTCTACGGCCACCTGAGCCGCATCGACGTCGGCTGCGGGCAGATGGTTCCCGCCGGCGGGGTGATCGGCGGGGTAGGCAGCACCGGCAACTCCAGCGGCCCGCACCTGCACTTTGAAATCCGCTACAACGACATCCCCACCGATCCGCTGCTCTACGTCGGCTTCTGAGCTGGATGTCATCTGAGATGCACAGGCGGCCCTGGATTTACCCGATCCGGGGCCGCCTGCTATCTACTCCAGGGGTTTTCCTGCGCCTTCTCCTGGCAAATCTTGTATACTTTGTATAAGGAAGTGGCTGTTGGCGATTGTCCATAGCAGGTGCAATAGCGATCCATAGCTCACCGGGAACAGGGTGAAAGCTGCTGGTGAAGAGCGCAGCTTTCCGCCAACTGGGGTGTAGCCGGGGAAGATACGATGAAAGAAAAGGAACAGGCCGACAAACTGCAACGCGAGAACAGACGGCGCCAGTGGATCTTCTCACTCATTTATATGGTGGTCTCGATCGGCATCTGGCTTGGCGTGCAATGGCTACTGTTCCCGCCCCTTGAGCCGGAGGTCAGGCTCTATAGCGAATTCCTGGCTGCCCTTGAGAGTGGGCAAGTCAACAGCGTGCTCATCCGCGACAAAGACATCCTGTGGTTCACAACGGTTAACGGCCAGGAACAGGTGTTCACCGTCCAGCGTCTGCCCAATATGGACGATTCGCAGTTGCTGGAGCGGCTGCAGGCTGCCGGTGTCGAATTCGCCGGGCTTCAACCGCAGGAACCCGGCTTCCTGATGACCCTGCTGTCATGGGTTGCGCCGGTGATTGTGCTGGTGCTGGCCTGGCGCTTTCTGATCAACCGCCTGCCAGGACAGCATCAGGCATTGATGTTTGGCAGTAACCGCGCGCGTGTCTGGGATCAGGGGAGTGTGGATGTCACCTTTGATCAGGTCGCGGGCGCGGATGAAGCCGTCGCTGAGTTACGCGAGATTGTAGATTTTCTCAAGTCACCGGAACGTTATCAGCGTCTTGGTGGGCGGGTGCCAAAGGGCGTGCTACTCGTTGGACCGCCGGGCACGGGCAAGACCCTGCTGGCGCGGGCGGTGGCCGGGGAAGCCCGCGTGCCTTTCTTCAGCCTGACCGGTTCCGATTTCATCGAGATTTTCGTCGGGGTGGGCGCGGCCAGGGTGCGCGACCTGTTCAAACAGGCGCGCGAAAAAGCCCCTTGCATCATCTTCATCGACGAGATTGATGCCATCGGGCGCGCACGCGGCGGGCAGCAATCCCCCGTTACGCATGAGGAACGCGAGCAAACCCTGAACCAGCTGCTTTCAGAAATGGACGGCTTTGACAGTCGCTCCGGCGTGATCATCATGGCCGCCACCAACCGGCCGGAAGTCCTTGATCCTGCCCTGCTGCGTCCGGGGCGTTTTGACCGGCAGATTGTGGTGGACAAACCGGATCGCAAGGGCAGACGCGCCATCCTGGAAGTTCATACCCGGAACATTGTCCTGGATGAGCGCGTCGACCTGGACGTGATTGCCGCCCGTACGCCTGGCTTCGCCGGCGCGGAGCTGGAGAACCTGGTCAATGAGGCGGCCCTGCTGGCTGCCCGGCGGGGCGCTAACAAAGTGGAGATGATCGATTTTGAAAACGCCGCCGACCGGGTCATGATGGGCCTGGAGCGTCAGAACCGCGCCCTGAGTGACCGCGAACGCCGCATCGTGGCCTGCCACGAGATGGGGCACGCCCTGGTGGCCAGCCTGCTCCCTAGCGCTGATCCCGTTCACCGCGTGTCAATTGTGCCGCGAGGGGTTGCGGCTCTCGGTGTTACCATGCAACTCCCCGCTGAAGATCGCTACCTGCTCAGCGAGGCTGAGCTGCACGACCGGATCGCAGTTTTGCTTGGCGGTCGGGCGGCAGAGGCGGTCATCTTCGGGCAAGCCTCTACAGGCGCTGCGGATGACCTGCAACGCGTCTCCGATCTGGCCCGGCGGATGGTTTCCGAATTTGGCATGAGCAAGCAGGTCGGCCCGTTTGCTGTTGTCAGGCGGGAAGCAGGGGCGTTCCTGCCCGGCTTTGGCGAGCAGGCCCTGACCGGCCCCGATGTGCAGCGGGTGGTTGACCAGGAAGTTAAGCGCATCGTCGAAGAGAATTACGCCCGTGCCCTCCGGATTCTGGAAACCAATCGCCATGTGCTGGAGACCCTGGCGCAGGAATTGCTGGAAACCGAAGATATGGACGGCGCCTACCTGCAGCAGCGTCTGAAGGAGCTGGGAGCCACCTTGCCGGAGCAAGCGACCGCCTCACAACCTGAAGCCGCCTAGCGTCGGCGTCCGGTTTGTGGCGCTGGAAGGAGGGCACAACAACGCGCTGGGCTGTTCGTCCCGGTTACCACAGGCGTCGGGGACCGGCTCCCGTTGTGGTGAGCCGGTTCACAGACCTTTCATCAGATTTTAGGGCGGTCTTTAACTTGCCTTAATAGGTCGGCATTATAACCATTGCCGATCGGGCGGCAGGCCCGGAGAGTGTCTATGTAGTCCTGGTTTTAGCGTTTTCAAAGGAGTGTTACGATGCAGGTGCGGAATGTGTTGTCGAATTACGAATACACCAGCGCCGATCCCAGCCAGTTCCGCTATTGGTCACCTTCCCAGCGGTACGCCAGCGGCGATCAACTCGCCCGCTGCTTGCAGGAAGGCTGGGGGCTGGGGGAAGAGGTGCTGGTGGAAACACACTGGTTCGGCGAGGCGCGCTTCATCAATATCTACCGGGTCACGCTGATCCGGGGCGACCAGCAGGTGACCATGCGCGTGATGAGCAATCCGTTCGTCCGCCAGTTGCTGCGCGATCCGCGCCTGGGGTTGAAGCTGACGACCGTCCGCCATGCGGACAAGTACACGTTCAAGGTCGTCGACGTCAACTGACGGTTGCTCCGGTAGCCTTTTGCCTATTCGCCAGGGATACTCTCTGCCGCGGTCGGTCTGGCCTGTTGCCGCTGGCCGGGCAGCAAAGGGCGTAGCTGCGCCCGTTCCCCGGCGTCAAACGGCGGCAGCGCGATCAACGTCCCCGCATAGACCCCGACTCCTGCCGCCAGCGCCAATGGACCATTCACGCCCCATAATACCGCCATCACGCTGAACATCAGTGCCGCTGCCAGCGCCGGACGCCCCAGCAGACGGGGCAGCGCCACCGTTCGCGCTGTGGCATCAGCGGGGATGTGCTCCCGCAGCGCCGGGCGCAGCATCCCCAAAAACAGCGCCAGCAGCAATCCCTCGCTGATGATGTGGATCACGGCTGCCGCCCGGTAACTGTAGAGCGGCAGCAGGATCAGGTTGGCGGTGATGTTGACCGCCACCGCCATAATGAAGGCCCGCGTCAGCAGTCGCTGGCGATCAAGCGCAATCAGCACATATTGCGTCACGCTGTTGATCCAACCCAGCGGGATGCTCCACACCATGATCTGCAGCGCCACCGCCCCGTCGGGCAGGTACTCCTCCCCGCCCAGGAACAACACCAGTGCACCCGCCACGAAGGTCGTGGCCACCGCCACCGGCAGGGCGACCAGCACCAGCAGTTTAACCGCCAGCCGGTAGCTGCGCACCAGCGCGGGTGGGTCTTCCTGCGCCTGGCGGCTCATGACCGGCAGCAACGCCGCCGAAAGGAAGGCCGGGATGACCTGCAGGGCGTCCAGCCACTTGTAAGCGGTGCTATACCAGCCGACGACTGTCGCCCCGTTGATCGCCTCCATCAGAATCACGTCGATCTTGTAGAAGATTGTTGCCAGCAGGTGGTTGATCATCAGCGGCCAGGATTCGCCGAGCATATGGCGGATCAGGCTGCGCTCGACCTGCAGACCGGCCATTTCCCGGCGCGGGCCAAGCAATGGCCTGGCCAGCCACAGCATCAGCCCCAGCGTGATCAGGTTGGTGATAATGCTCACCCCGGCCAGACCCACTACGCCCCACCCGGCCACCAGCGCCAGCAGCCCCAGCACGGCCTTGGAGAATGTGCTGACAGTGGCGATGGCCGCCGGGTATTCGGCCTTCTCGAAGGCGTAAAACAACGCGCTCAGGCCGGTGCTCAGGCTGTTAGGCAGCAAGCCGATGTACAGCAGGACAATCGCGCCGATGGCGACCGGCGTCAGCGGCGGCGTGACCGTCGCCTGGCGGGTTGCCAGGAAGCCAATCAGCAGCGGCACGCCCAGCGCGGCCAGCCCGATCCGCAGCAGGCTGGTATTGAGCAGGTAGCGCCCGGCCTGCTCATGGCGGCGGGCAACCTCCCGTGTCAGGTAGGTGTTCAGGCCGAAGTTGGTCAGGATGTCGAACCAGCCGAAGACGACCACGGCGTAGTAGTAGATACCCGCGTTCTCCGGCCCCAGCACGCGAAGCATGATGAAGGCGAAGGCGAAATCGATGCCTTTGTTGAACAAGTTCATCAGGATGGGCACGGCGCTGTTTTTGGCCAGGCGTTGCACCGTGCCAGCCTCCTCATCGCTGCTCCGGTAGAACGTCCGCCACAGCCAGACCCCCGCAGCAAAAGCGATCGCCGCCCCGGTGATGAAGCTGAGAAATGCGCCGATCTGGAACGAAGCCGGGCTGTAGCGGAAGCGCACCGTCCACGTATTGGAGAGCGTCACTGTGCCGGAGGTCGCCGCCTCCGCGTAGTGTTCCGCCAGCGCTGCCGGATCGATCTGCACGGCGCGGAAGTTGCCGTTGACCAGCATCACCGGCAGCTCCTGCTCGTAGTCGTCGTCTGCCCCGGCGGGACGGATGAAGGCCCGCCAGCCCTCGAAGTAGCTGTCAGCCAGCACCAGCCATGACGGCTCGCTGATCGTCGCGTCGATCAGGACAGTCAGTCCCCGGTAGGTGGTGATCACCTGCGGGACGGGATCGGCGTCCAGCAATGCGCCCGCGGCAGAAGTCGGCTGCGCCGGGTCGTAGCGCAGCACGGCACGGTGCAGGTCGATTCCCGGCGTGTTCAGCAACTCCTGAAAGCCCGCCAGGGAGTCATAGGTCAGCGTTGCCCGCACGGGCAGGGTGTAGGCGCGGGGCATGACGTGCGTGTTCTCGTAGATGCGTACCGCTTCGTCTTCATAGACCAGGCGGTAGATCGGATTCTCGATCGTGCTCTCGGTCATGATGTAGCGCACGTTGAGCATATCCAGCAGGGGGGAGTCAAGGGCTGGGAGGTAATCGGTTGTCAGGGGCGCGACGCGGTTGTATTCCAGCTGGAATTGCGGCGAGATCAGGCGCATATAGTCTGTGTACTGGCGGGGGATGATGCTGTCATAGCCGCGCACGTCCTCCAGCCCGAACATCCAGGGGATGTTGGCGTTGGCGGTATTGGCCCCCGGCGCGTCCAGGGTGGTGATCCGGAACGACCCTTCCTCCGCATACTTGCCCCGCAGCCACTGGAAGGCGGGCGGCGTGAAGTCCAGCAGGGCGGGATCCGCCGCCGGGTTGAAGCCCGCCGAGGCGATCAGCAGGTCGAGGGCGACGACAATCACCGCCAGCACCGCCCAGAGCGGCAACCATCCCCGACGCGGCGGCAACGCCCACGCTCGCTGGTTGAGCAGGAACATCCCGCCAGCCAGCAGCAGGAACACACCCAGCAACAGGACGTTAGTGAACTGGTAGCTGTAGAACATCCGCGCGTCAGCGAAGGCGTTTTCCGCCAGGGCCAGCGAGCGCAGCGCCCGGTCGATCAGCGGCTCAAGCTGCGGATAGAAACCATAGCTGCCCGCCAGCCCCAGCAGGGTCAGCCCGCCCGCGCCGGTCAGCCCCCACCCGAACCAGCGCGTCAGGCGGCTATCCACCCGCCGCGCCAGCGCGTCCGCGCCGAACCCGGCCAGTACGGCGACGGCCAGTGTCAGCGGGAACACCCAGCGGAACGGGCTATGCAGCTGGTTAATGCCCGGCAGCAGGTAGTAGAGCACGGCGTAGGTCGGCAGGCCGAAGACAAAGGTCAGGGCGATTGCCCCCAGCGCGGCGAAGATCGCCCGGTAGGGTCGTCCGGCGGGTAGATCACGATCTGCACCGCGCCGCCAGGCGCTCGCCAGCGCATAGGCGGCCAGCGCCAGCGGCAGGATGCCCAGGTACGCTCCGCCCTCGACATAGTTCTTGATCCCCCAGTCAATAACCGTGATCGGCTGGCCCAGGGCGTTGACGCTGACCGGGACCATCTGGCGGCTGAACACATCGAAGTAGGCGTGGTGGGCCGGGTTGCCAAAAAAGTTGGGCATCAGAAAGGCCAGCAGCTGCCGCTTGGGGTAAGCCCAGCCGAGGATTTGCTCCAGCGTGGCCGAGCCTTCCCGGAAGTTTCGGCTGACCAGCTCAATCAGAGGGACGATCTGCGCCGCGCCGAGCAGCAAGCCCGCCCCGACCATGGCCACCAGCCAGGTCCCGCGCCGCAGCAGCCAGCCGGTTGCCCCGCCTTCCCGCCGGGTCGCCCACCATCCGGCCAGCAGCCGCCAGGCCGCGTAAAAGGCCATCACCAGCAGCGTGTAGTACGTGATCTCCACATGTCCGGCGTAGATGACCAGGGCCAGCGTCACGGCTCCGGCGGCTGCCCAGGGCAGCGTGGCCGGGCGGTTGAACAGCGGCTGGCTGCGGACCACGTACTCGATCATCAGAATCAACAGGGGCAGCCAGGCCGCTGCGCTCTGGATCATCGGGAAAACCGTGCTGACTAGGAAAAAGCCGCTGAGCTGCCAGCTCACCGCCGCGACCGTCGCGCCGATCCGCCCCTGGCCCAGCCCACGCGCCAGCGCCAGCATGGTCAGACCGGCGATCCATAGCTGGATCACGGCGTACCAGCCGTACGACGATTCCAGCGGCAGGATGTAATGCAGCAGACTGAGCGGGTAGAGGGCGCTGTGCTGACCCGCTGCCAGGAAGGGCACGCCGGCGAACAGGTGCGGGTTCCACAGCGGCAACTCGCGGTTGGCGATGCTTTCCCGGATGAACTGCTTCCAGACGTAATTCTCCAGGATCAGGTCGGAGAGCAGGGCGTTGTGCGTCACCTCAGGAGCGCGGACGACCTCCCGGTAGGCGCGGAAAGGCTGCCACTGATAGAGGTTGTCGGCGGGCAGCAGGGTGCGGTCGCCCAGCGTAACCGGCGCATAATAGATCAGCGGCAGTAACAGGAGCAACAGGATGATCAGCAGGTCAGGCGCACGGCGGCGCATAAAAACACACCTCATAGGTGGGCGGCAGGTGGCGCAAGCGCCGGGATTATACCCTACCGGCGGCGCCAGCGGGCAGCCCCCGGCGGGCCAAAAAGGAAACAGGAGATCAGAGGCGTGAGTCCGGGCGGCAACTGACTCGCCATGCTACAAAGCAGGAACGAGTTGCATCGCCGTATTGTTTTTGGATTCTTCGTATCGTGTTATCATGGGGGCAGATTGAGCATGGGGCAGGGCGGTGAACAGTTTACGGGTATTCTTGCACCATATCACGATCGTCCTGGCTGTCCTGTTGCTGGCGGCGGTGCCCGCTGCGGCGCAGGGCGGCAACAGCAGCCTGCAGACGCTGCGTACCCTGCAGGAGGTTAGCATCCCCATCAGGGATGCACCTGACCTGGCCGAACGGCTTGGCGGGCTGATCGGCGCTGCGCAGATCTCGATTCCGCCCGCCCCCGCCTATGCCCCCGGCGACCGGGAAACCTTCTTTGTGGGCAACAACGACACGTTCGTCATCACTCCCGTCGAAGCGGAACTGGCCGCTGCTACCCCCGGAGTTTACCTGTGGGTGGAAGTGGGCGTGCCCTATGACGCTGACCTGCTGGCCGAGGTGGCCGCTTTCCTGGACAATCGCCTATTTCCAGCGGTGCGCACCCTCTTTGGCAATGAAGATTCGCCGGGCATCGACGGGGATCCGCACATCTACATCCTGCATGCCACCAACATCGGCGAGACGGTCGGCGGCTATTTCAACGACACCAGCGTCTACCCGCAGCAAATCTTCGCCTCCAGCAACGAGCATGAAATGTTTGTGATTGCTGCGGATAACGTGCCCTTCGACTCGTCGTCTTACCTGTACGTGCTGGCCCACGAATTCGTCCACATGATCCAGAAGAACCGGGACGAAAACGAGCAGACCTGGGTCACCGAGGGAACCGCCGAACTGGGTGCTTTCCTGACGGTTGGGCCACGCACGCAGGCCATCCAGCGCTATCTGGCTGCTCCCGGCGTTCAGTTGAATGCCTGGGATATCGACCAGCCCTCCCCTTACTACGGCGCGGCGGCGCTGTTCTTCGCCTACCTGGAGGAGCGCTTTGGCCCGGACTTTGTGCGCCTGCACGCTGGGGAGCCGGCGGACGGCATCGCCGGGATCGATCGCACCCTGGCAGCGCTGGGTGCGACTGACCCGCAGACGGGCGGGGCGATCACCTTCGCCGATGTCTTCGCCGACTGGCTGGTGGCCAACCTGCTGAACAACCCGACTCTGCTGGATGGGCGCTTTGGTTACCGCCGTATAGACCTGGCCGGAGGCCGCGCTGCGTTGACCGGGCGGGTGAACGTTTATCCGGCCCTCCTGCAGGATCGCCCGGTTAACCAGCATGGGGCGGATTACTTCCTGCTGGAAAGCGCCTCCCCGCAGACGCTGCGCCTGAGCTTCAGCGGCAACCGGACGGTCAGCATCGTCCCGACGACTGCCCACAGCGGCGAGTACATGTACTGGGCCAACCGTTCTGACCAGAGCAACCCGCGCCTGACCCGCGCCTTTGACCTCAGCGGTCTGGACAGGGCCACCCTGACGTACTGGACCTGGTACGAGATGGAGCCGTTCTGGGACTACGGGTATGTCAGCGCCTCAACGGATGGCGGTCGTACCTGGACGCCGTTGACCACTTCTGCCACCACGCGGGAAGACCCCAATCACCGCGCCTTTGCCCCCGGCATCACCGGTTACAGCGCTGGCGGGACGGAAATACGCCCCGCCCCCTTCCTCGGCATCACGCTCGACACTGCCACGGGCCTGGTGACCGGGTTGCTGCCCGGCGGCGGCGCGGCAGCCGCGGGGATGCAGCCCGGCGATCAGCTGCTGGCTATCGGTGGCGACTCTCTCGCCTCCGCCGATCTGGTGACGCTGCTTAACCGCTACCGTCCGGCGGAAACTGTGCCGGTCACTGTCCGGCGCGGCGGCCAGGAGATCGTCCTGCAGGTTACGCTGGGGGAGCACCCGGAACGGCGCATCCGCCCGGAAGCTGCCTGGGTACAGGAGACGATCGACCTGACGCCGTTCACTGGCGGGGAAGTCCTGATCCGCTTCGAGTATGTGACCGATCAGGCTTTCACCCGCAACGGCTGGCTGCTGGACGACATCGCCATCCCGGAACTGGGCTTCTCTGACGATGCAGAGCTGGTTGGGGACTGGCTGGCCGAGGGCTGGTCGCGCATCACCAATGCGTTGCCGCAGGAATTCCTGGTCGAGCTGGTGACCGGTCGCCCGCTGCGCGTGCAGCGCTTGCTGATGCCCGGCGGCGGGCAGGCTGGCGAGTGGACGGTCGAGGTGGCGCCGGATAACCCGGCGGTGATCATCATCAGCGGCATGACCGACTACACGCTCCAGCCAGCGACGTATACCCTGCGCCTGGACGCGCTCAACTGACCCCCGCGCCCGGCCTTTCTCGTTGTCTTTTCGCCGCACGGGCACTACAGTAGGAGTGGCGGGCATGCATCCGCCTGTAACAGCGCATGTGCCGGAGGAGAACGCGATGAACCTGATCACGGTGACCATTGAGAAACCGGAGGAACTGAACTTCATCCTGGGCCAGAGCCATTTCATCAAGACAGTGGAGGACGTGCATGAGGCGCTGGTCAGCAGCGTGCCGGGAATCAAATTTGGCCTCGCCTTTTGCGAAGCATCGGGCGCGTGCTTGGTGCGCTGGACAGGCACGGACGAGGCGCTAATCGACCTGGCGCGGCGTAACGCGCTGGCGCTTTCCGCTGGGCATAGCTTCATCCTGTTCCTGGGGGAGGGTTTCTACCCGATCAACGTGATCCCCGCCCTGAACCGTGTGCCGGAGATCGTCCGTCTGTTCTGCGCTACCGCCAACCCAACGCAGGTCATCCTGGCCGAGACCGAACAGGGCCGCGGTATCCTGGGCGTGATCGATGGCTTCCGCAGCCAGGGCATCGAAGGCGAGGCAGATATTGCCTGGCGCAAGGGTTTCCTGCGCAAGATCGGCTACAAGCTGGACTGAGCCGCCCGCTCAGTCCAGCACTTCGATGTCCGCCACAAGCGGATCGTGATCAGAAAGGAACGGCGGACGCGCCCGCGGACGGGGAATCTGGACTTCCAGCAGGTTAACCCCGCGCAGCAGGATGTAATCCAGCTCGGCGATTCCCTTGCCGGTGAAATCGTGGAAGGTGCGCCGGTCGATCCAGGGCGGCAGGGTATCCGCCGCCGAGCTGTAGCCAGCCTGCCGGAACACCTCAATCGGCGCTGAGTCCGGCGTGCAATTAAGATCGCCCACCACCACCGCCGCGGGCCTGTCCCTGAGCGTTTCCACCAGCAGGCGGGCGCTTTCCAGCCGCGCCCGCTCGCAGTTCCAGGCGTCAAAATGGGCGTTGACCAGCGTCCAGGTCTGGAAGTGGAGCAGGTGGGCCAGGCGCGGCTCGCGGCCATCCCAGCTCACCTGCCCGATCACGCCTGTTTCATTGAGCGCCAGCGCACCCTCCGCGCGGGGCAGGATACACGGCTGGCAAACGAAGAATGGATTGCGCAGCGACCGGCCATCGGCGAGCATGGTATCCGGGCCGGGGTAAGCGAAGTAACCCGCCAGGTCGCCGGTGATGTTCACCAGCTGGTCGGGCATGCACTCCTGCGCGGCAAAGATATCCGGGCGCAGCGTGTTGAGCAGCGCTTTGAGGTATGGCCAGCGCAGCGGCCAGGCGTTCGGCCCATCATCCGCGCTGGAGACGCGCAGGTTGAGTGTCATCAGCCGCAGCACGGCCATCAGCCTCATCCTCCATTGGCCAGGCGGAACAGGAGCAGCGCCATGCTGACCGCCGCGCCCGCCAGCAACCACAGCCCGACCGTGCTCAGGAACCAGTGTAACAGCCGCCCGGCGCGCGCCCGCATGAAGACGAACAGGAAGGCCAGGATCACCCAGCCGCCCAGCCACAGCACCGGCAGTAGCCAGCCTAAAATATCCAGTTGTGCCCCAAGGGTAGACAGGCGGGCGATGATGACATCGCCGGTCTGGGCCGGGTAGCCCAGTGACGCCCATAGGGTATTCAACGCCCCGCCGAAGACCTGGGCGGGATTGGGCAGGTTAGCCGGGTCCAGGCCGGGGACTATAGCGCTGAAATCAATGGGCAACAGGACAGGACCGGTGCGCAGGAAGGCCAGCAACGCCGTTAGCACGACCGCCGGGACCAGATTCAGCGGCAACGACTGTCCGGCAGGCAATGCGCCCACGTTCTGCAGGGCCAGGCTGACCGACTCTCCGATCATCAGCACGGCCAGGACGCTGCCGGCGAGGATGGTCAGCAGCAGCGAAAAGCACCCGCTGACGCACCCGCCATTGACCACCAGAAACGGCTGGATTTGCACCGGCTGGCGGGGCGTTGGGCGATGCTCCGGTTCTGGCTCCATCTCCCAGTCAGATTCAGGGCGGCGGCGGGTGCGGCCCGGCGGCGGGATCGGCTCGCCTGGCTCCAAGGGCGGCACAGGCGCTGGATGGCTCTCCGCCGGGTGGCTGACGTAATCCGGGGCAGGCGGCGGCGCGGAGACCTCATAGGCCGGGGTCCCGCTGTAGGGCGGGTAGGCCTGCTCAGGATACGCCGGAGCCGCGGGTGGTGCGGGCACGTCCCCGGCTGGTGTTACAGGATGGCTGCGGTAATCCGGCGCAGGCGGTGGCGCCGAAGGCGGCGCCGCAGCCTGACCCGCGGATGGCAGCGTGGGCTTGTCCAGGTAACCGTAGCGGGCGGCCAGCTGGCGGGCCGGGGCAAAGGCCGGATCGATCTGCAGCACGCGGCGCAGGGCTTCCACCCGCTGGTGGGTGTGCGGCGTCACCTGCGTGATCAGCCACCAGGCGTCGCGGTGATCGGGCGCGATGGCCACGATGCCGTACAGGATGGCCAGCGCGCCCTCGCGATCGCCATCTCTGGCCAGCCGGTACGCCTGCTGGATATCCGGGCCAAAGGGATCGGGTGCGCTCATGGGTTCCCACTTTTCTCCGGAGATCAACCGTTCTGGCATCCAGTATGGCATGGTCACTGCCTGCGTGGCAAACGGGGCGTGAGTGGTGATGGGGCACGGATACGGCTATGGAAAAACACCAAGGCTAATCCGTGCTCCTGTCCTCATCTCCGGTATACTGGGCAGGCCATACTCGTTGCTGAAGGTTGCACAAGGAGTCTGCCCGATGCACTTCCCGCCCATCCGACCCGATCGCTGTCTGCTGTGGATCACGCTGCGCCAGGACGAAACCGTTCGCGCTCGTTACGCAGCGCTACGTACTGTGCTCCGGGAATGCCGCCTGCACCCGCTGGATACCACCGCCGGGGCGGAACTGGTGATCGTGGAGGAAGCTGCGCTGGAGCCGCGCCTGGGAGCCATCCACGCTGCACTGGGCGCAGGGGATATGATCCACCGCATCGCCTGCCGCGACGGGCGGCTGCTGGTGAGCGTGATCGCCCCGCCGGAGATTGACGCGGATCCGCTCACGGCCCGCCCGCCGGAGCGTCGTCCCCCCTGGTTGCGCTGAACTGGCGTCAGGGCCGCACGAACGGATCGAACAGGCGCTGGTGCTCCTCCAGCGCGTAGCGGTCGGTCATCCCGGCGATGTAGTCGCAGACGGTGCGATGCAGGCTGCGCTCCTCAAGCTGGGCCTGAACGGTATCCGGCAGTTCATCCGGGTGGGAGACGTACTCGTTGAACAGGTCGGTGATAAAGCGTTCCGCCTTGGCCGCCATGCGTTTGACCCGGTAGTGGCTGTAAAGCTTGCTGTAGAGCAAATCCTTCAATTCGCGGTTCATCCGGACGTAATCCGGCGTATGGCCGACGACGTTAAAGGGCAGGTGTTGCAGTTCCTCCAGCGAGCGCGGGTTAGCTTCTTCCAGGCGGGCAGCGGTGTAGGCGATCGCATCGTCGATCTCCAGGCCGATCATCCGCCGGATCAAGCGGTAGCGGATCATGTCGTTGAAATCGCGCCCGTCCCAGCCGATGCTATCACTCAGCATCCGCCACAGTTCCAGATCGCGCACCTGTTCCACGCGCAGCATCCCGGAGCGCAGGCCGTCGTCCAGGTCATGGGCGTTGTAGGCCAGTTCGTCGGCGATGTTGCAGATCTGGGCTTCCAGGCTGCCACGCCGGTCAGGGGCGTAATCGGCGGCGTCAGCGATGTCGTACTCCGACTCGTGCTTGACGATGCCCTCCAGCACCTCAAAAGTCAGGTTGAGGCCGGGCCAGTGCGGATAGCGCCGTTCCAGCTTGGTGACGATGCGCAACGACTGCTTGTTGTGGTCAAAACCGCCATAGTCGGCCATCAACTCGTTGAGCACGCGCTCCCCGGAATGGCCGAAGGGCGAGTGACCGATGTCGTGTACCAGGCAGATCGCCTCGACCAGGTCCTCGTTAGCGCCCAGGGCGCGGGCGATGCTGCGCCCGATCTGGGCGACTTCCAGCGTATGGGTCAGGCGGGTGCGGTAGTAATCGCCCTCGTAGTTGACGAACACCTGGGTCTTGTACTCCAGGCGGCGGAAAGCGGTAGTGTGGATGATGCGGTCGCGGTCGCGCTGGAAGGCAGTGCGGTAGTCCTGCTCCTCCTCCGGATACTGGCGGCCCCGGCTGTCCCGGGCCAGTGTGGCATAAGGGGCCAGCGTCCGGGCTTCGATTTCCTCGTACTGTGTACGCTTGATCTGCATGGCACCTCCTCACGGGGCTGGCGGCGCTTAGCGCCGTACCCCTACTATACAACGGTGTGCCGTCTGGCGGGTATGCTCAGGTCTCAACCGCCCGCCGGGGGAGTTTCAGCCCGTGATGCTGATTTCCAGCCGGTAGCCGATGCCCGTCGCGCCGCCGGCCGCCGCCACCCGTAGCAGGTAATCCTGTGTCAGCGGCAATACACCGCTCCAGGAAGGCTGGTAGCGGGCCAGCGGAGAGCCATCCGCGCCGACCAGGGTGACGTACACGCGGTCGCCGGGCGTCACGCTGTAGGTCAGTGTCTGCCCGGCCCGCGCCTCCAGGACATATTCCACCCCCTCGGGCAGGACGATCGTGCCCTCTAGCACGGTTGACGTGCTGCCCGGTGTGAAGGAGACCCGCCGGGCGATGGAAACCTGCAGCGTGTAGGCCGCCGGGTTGCCATCGCCCTGCACCGTCAGGATGTAGACCTGCGAGGCCGGCAGGCGCCCCATCCAGATCGTTTGCAGCGCCTCCGGGCGCAGCAGGACAGTGCCGTCTGCGCCGCTGATGGTCAGCCAGACGTTGTTGCCGGTGGAGGGCGCCGATACGCTGGCGCTCATGATCTGGCCCGCGCCGGCCTCCAGCGTGTAGAGGTGCGGGTCGCGCCCGGCCAGATTGCCCATGATTGTCGCTGAAGTCGCCCCGGTGGCAAAGACGATACGCTTCGGCAGGGTGATCTGCAGCGTGTATTCGGCTGTTCCCGCCGCCCCGCCAACGCTGATCAGGTAATCCTGGGCAGCGGGGACGGCCCCTGCCCAGTCCATCCGGCCCTGCTCCGGACCGAGCAGCACTGTCCCATCCAGGCCGCGCACTGCCAACCAGATGTTGCCGCCCGGCGTGCTGGCATCGACCATCAGCATCTGCCCGGCAGCGATGCTCAGCAGGTAGGTGTTGGCGCTGGGCGCGGTCACACTGCCGCCCAGGAACACTGTTGTCTCCCCTGCCGGGATCGTCACCCGGCGCGGGATGGTCACCGCCAGGTTGAAGGCGGCCGGTGCACCGATATTGGTCACCTCGATCACGTAGTCGCCGCTGGCGGGTAGCGCCCCCGTCCAGGAAAGCACCCCTGGTGCAGTCCGGCCCAGCAGCGTCCCACTAACCCCATAGACTGTTAGCGACAGGCCGCCGGCAGCCGTCAGCGGGGTGATCTCCGCCAGCAGCGCCTGGCCGCTCATGGCCCCCAGCACATAGCGCAGCACGCCGCCGGCGGCAATCGCCTGGTTGGGCAGCGTGGCGGCGGTCGCGCCGGTGGCGAAGCGGATACGCGCTGGCTCCGGCGTGGGGGTGGCCGGGATAGCCGTCGGGAGTGGCGGGATAGCCGTCGGCAGGATCACCGGCGGCAGCACGACCGGCGTGAACGTGGGCAGGGGGATCGCCGTGGCGGTCGGTAGCGCGGTCGGCGTCAATGTTGGCGTGGGTGGCAGGTTTATCAACGTGGATGTCCCGATCAGGTTGCAGCCCAGTGTTGTGAGGATTGCCATCACTGCGATGAGTATCCGGGCGTGTCTCATCCTCCTGCTCCTTTCGGGCCGGGGTGTGTCCCACTGCCCCGGCCCACCACCGGAATATCCTCCCGATCAACTCCCCCGGCTGCTGTTACACCCCTAGCAACGGCTTCAGGCTGACGGCCCAGGCGTGAATGGCGTCCCAGTCGCGGTGATCGCCCCTGGGGAAGATGCCGATGGTCCCCGCCAGACGCATGAACAGCGTATCGAAAGTGAATGGCACATGGCTGAAGTCCAGTGCCCCGGCAAAGAGACCTTCACTCACCGGCCTGACCAGGGCGCGCACCGGCGCCAGCCACGTGGCCACTCCCTGGTGGTAGCTCTTATTCGGCATGGCCAGGGTGATGCACACCAGAAACGCAGCAAAGGGCTTGCTGGCGAGCGCGGCCTGATGCCTCCGCATAAACTGCATGGCTTCTGGCAGCCACTTCCCGCCCCGGATGGCGCTGCCAGCTACTACCGCCCGGTAGGGCGCAAGATCGGTGACCTCCTGCATCGGGCGTACATCAACTTCTGCTCCGCACTCGACCAGTGCCTGGCCGATGGCTTCAGCTACGCCGGTGGTAGCGCCAGCCCGGCTGGCATAGGTCACCAGAATCTTGGTGGACATTGTCATTTCTCCCCTGCGAATTCGCCCTGCCGGATAGTTGGCGGCCAGCGCGCCGATGCAGCGCAATTTGACCGCGGTTACAGCCGCCGTGCCATGAAATCTGCCAGAAGCGTATAGGCCCGAATCTTCTGGCTGATGTCGGTTGAGCCGTGCCCTTCCTCGCTCAACTCCACATATTCGAAATCTTCGCCCTCTACGCGGCCCAGTTCCAGCAGCCGGTCGCGGAAAGTCGTCGCCTGGTTCAGCGGGCAGCGTGGATCGTTGACGCCGTGCACGATCAACAGTTTGCCGCGCAGCCGGTCGGCGAAATGAATCGCGCTGCGGTCGCGCCACAACTCAGCGTCCGCCACCGGATCACCCATTTGCTGGCGCAGGTAGTACTTGAAGTGCTCCATGCTGTTTTCATAGAGCAGTAGCAGATCGGTGATGCCCACCCAGGCCACGCCCGCCTTCCACAGGTCGGGCTTCTTGGTCATGGCCATGTAGGTCATATAGCCGCCATAGCTGCCGCCAAAGACGCCGATGCGCTCCGGATCGACATCCGGCTGGCTGCGCAGGTAGTGGACCGCCCCCTCAATATCCTCCAGGTCCTTGCCAGCCCAATCCTTGAGGCAGGCGTCGCGGAAATCGACGCCGTAACCGGTGCTGCCACGCGGGTTTGGCTCAATGACCACATAGCCCCGGTCAGCCAGGAACTGAGCAAAGACGTCAAAACCGCGGAAGAACTGCCCGGTTGGGCCACCATGGATGTGAACGATGGCCGGGCTGCGCTCGCCGGGCTGCCGGTCGCGCGGGCGGTAGACAATGGCCGGGATCGGCGTGCCATCGGTGGAGGGATACCAGATGTACTCGTGCCCGACGAACAGCGCCGGGTCGATCGAGCCGTACTGCGCCGGGAGCAGGACGACGCTCTGACCATCACTTAAGCGGTAAGCCCATAGCTCCGGACGGGTGCGATCGGTCTGGATGTTGACCATAAAGCGCTCATCGTCCAGCCAGTCGGCGTCGTAGGCCAGGCCGGGCGGCAAAGTCACCGGGATCGCCTCACCGCTGCGAACGTCATAGACGACCACGTCTACCGCCGAATCGGCATTACGGTAGGCAAGGAGTTTCGAACCATCCGGCGAGAATTTGCCGGGGATGGTGTTCTGGCCATCCAGGCTGAGCCAGCGCAGCGCCCCGGTCGCCAGCTCCAGCACGCCGGTTCGCGTCCAGCCACTGGCATCGGAGCCGACGGCCAGGAAGCGCCCGTCCGTGCTCCAGTCAGCGACATTGTCTTTGGTCCCGATACGGGTGCGCAGGACGCAGCGTGGATCGCTCCCATCGGCGTTCATCACGTAGACATCAGTATTCTGCAGGTCGTCAGTGTCGTTGGCGGTATACGCGATCCGCCGTCCGTCGTCGCTCAGGATCAGATTCCAGACGGGGAAACGGTAAAAGGTCAGGCGGGTATGGACGCGCGTCTCCACATCAAAGGCGTAGATGTTCATCTGGTCATCTTTGTTACTGCGGATGTAGATCGTGCGTCCATCCGGACTGGCGGCTTCCGGATATTCCTGAGCAGCGGGCGTATTGCTGAGTTGCTCGGCGCGGCCAGTGGCCAGGTCAATACGCCACAGGTTATGCTGCTCGTCGCCGTCGTTATCCCTGGCGAAGTAAATCGTGTGGCCATCTCTGGCCCACACATACCCGGCGTGGATCGCCCGCGGCAGCTCGCCGTGACTGACCTGGCGTGGCTCAGCGCCTGCCTGCGGCGCCATGATGTATAGCTCCAGCGTCCCCGATTGATCACTGTAAAACGCGATCTGGCGGCGGTCATGGGCGACTGTCGGCAGGTAAAACGATGGCAGGCTGGCCAGCTCCTCCAGCGGGATGCGGCCAGTGGTGGATCGGGATGGCATTTGAACTTCCCCCTCTGTCGCGGTACGGTTCACTGGCCACTAAGTTAACCACAGATCGGGGTAAACCAAAAGGCGGCAGGCCGCGCGGGAAGGGCAGCGTGTTCAGTGATCGGCCCGTTTCGACCGGGGAAATACCCGGCAGCCTGCCCTGTCAAATCAAAAGATAATGTTACCGAACGGGAATGGTTCGTTCATTTGATAATGTTACCGGGCCGTCCTCTCCTTTCTGGAGGTCTTGAGGAGCGAATAGGGTCAAGTAGACGTTCTGGGTATCGCCGGGAGCGGCGAGCGGCAAGGCAAAAAGCTGGTCGAGCAGGTCATAGATGCGCTGGCGTAAGCGACGGGGATTGGTGGCCTGGCGAAGCG